>NZ_OZ038525.1:977500-1278333 GCF_964036645.1 Tenacibaculum sp. 190524A02b
CCGAAGCGAAAGCGAGTCTGAATAGGGCGCATATAGTTAGTAGTAGTAGACGCGAAACCGAGTGATCTACCCATGGGCAGGTTGAAGCTGTGGTAACACACAGTGGAGGACCGAACCAGTTGACGTTGAAAAGTCTTTGGATGACCTGTGGGTAGGGGTGAAAGGCCAATCAAACTCGGAAATAGCTCGTACTCCCCGAAATGCATTTAGGTGCAGCGTTGAATAAAAGTTTTATAGAGGTAGAGCTACTGATTGGATGCGGGGGCTTCACCGCCTACCAATTCCTGACAAACTCCGAATGCTATAAAATGTTTTTCAGCAGTGAGGGCATGGGTGCTAAGGTCCATGTCCGAGAGGGAAAGAACCCAGACCATCAGCTAAGGTCCCCAAATATATGTTAAGTTGAAAAAACGAGGTGAAACTGCTTAGACAGCTAGGATGTTGGCTTGGAAGCAGCCATTCATTTAAAGAGTGCGTAACAGCTCACTAGTCGAGCGGTTTTGCATGGATAATAATCGGGCATAAACATATTACCGAAGCTATGGACTTTAAAAGTGGTAGGGGAGCATTCTATTTGCGCTGAAGGTGAACTGTGAGGTTTGCTGGAGCGGATAGAAAAGAAAATGTAGGCATAAGTAACGATAAAGGGGGCGAGAAACCCCCTCACCGAAAGACTAAGGTTTCCTCAGCGATGCTAATCAGCTGAGGGTTAGTCGGGACCTAAGGCGAATCCGAAGGGAGTAGTCGATGGACAACAGGTTAATATTCCTGTACTTCTTATAATTGCGATGGGGTGACGGAGTAATGAACCCGCCGCGAGCTGACGGAATAGCTCGTTGAAACATGTAGGTATTAGGACTGTAGGCAAATCCGCAGACCTAGCTGAACTGTGATAGTACCACAACTCTTCGGACGCGTGGATAGTGCGGCTAAGGGCTTCCAAGAAAAACCTCTAAGCTTCAGATTATAAGAACCCGTACCGTAAACCGACACAGGTAGTTGGGATGAGAATTCTAAGGTGCTCGAGAGATTCATGGCTAAGGAACTAGGCAAAATAGACCTGTAACTTCGGGAGAAAGGTCGCCAGCAGTAATGCTGGCCGCAGTGAAAAGATCCAGGCGACTGTTTATCAAAAACACAGGGCTTTGCTAAATTGAAAGATGATGTATAAGGCCTGACACCTGCCCGGTGCTGGAAGGTTAAGTGGAGGGTTTAGCTTCGGCGAAGATCTCAAATGAAGCCCCAGTAAACGGCGGCCGTAACTATAACGGTCCTAAGGTAGCGAAATTCCTTGTCGGGTAAGTTCCGACCTGCACGAATGGTGCAACGATCTGGATACTGTCTCAGCCATGAGCTCGGTGAAATTGTAGTATCGGTGAAGATGCCGATTACCCGCAGCGGGACGAAAAGACCCCGTGAACCTTTACTATAGCTTCGTATTGACTTTGGATAAGTAATGTGTAGGATAGGTGGGAGACATTGAAGCGGCGTCGCTAGGCGTTGTGGAGTCATCCTTGAAATACCACCCTTTGCTTATCTAGAGCCTAACTCAGCGATGAGAACAGTGCGTGGTGGGTAGTTTGACTGGGGTGGTCGCCTCCAAAAGAGTAACGGAGGCTTCTAAAGGTTCCCTCAGCACGCTTGGTAACCGTGCGTAGAGTGCAATGGCATAAGGGAGCTTGACTGAGAGACATACAGGTCGATCAGGTACGAAAGTAGAGCATAGTGATCCGGTGGTTCCGCATGGAAGGGCCATCGCTCAAAGGATAAAAGGTACTCCGGGGATAACAGGCTGATCTCCCCCAAGAGCTCACATCGACGGGGGGGTTTGGCACCTCGATGTCGGCTCGTCACATCCTGGGGCTGGAGAAGGCCCCAAGGGTTGGGCTGTTCGCCCATTAAAGTGGCACGCGAGCTGGGTTCAGAACGTCGTGAGACAGTTCGGTCTCTATCTGCTGTGGGCGTTAGAAATTTGAGTGGATCTGACTTTAGTACGAGAGGAATGAGTTGGACTGACCTCTAGTGTATCTGTTGTCTCGCCAGGGGCACTGCAGAGTAGCTACGTCGGGAAGGGATAAGCGCTGAAAGCATATAAGCGCGAAACCCACCACAAGATGAGATTTCTTTAAAGGGTCGTGGAAGATCACCACGTTGATAGGCTATAGGTGTAAGTGCAGTAATGTATGTAGCCGAGTAGTACTAATAACCCATAGGCTTATGTACGTACTTCCCCTCCTTGTGAGGGGAAGCAAACTCTTTACTAAACAATATCTAATTCTATAAAACGAATCAATCATTTTACCATATGTTAACTTATACAGTTGAAATAAACTGAAACGATTTAAGGTGATTATTGCAATGGGGCTCACCTCTTACCATTCCGAACAGAGAAGTTAAGCCCATTAGCGCCGATGGTACTGCCAATGGTGGGAGAGTAGGTCGTTGCCTTTCTTTTTAAAAAGCTCTTAGTTGAAAAACTAAGAGCTTTTTTTATGAATTAAAGTTTATTATATTCTTACTACAGTTTAATAAACTCTAAAAAATATTGTTAAAGCTACTTAAAATCATAATAAGGAATATGTGTTTTGTTTAGTAGTTTTTAAAGGAAGAATATAGTGTCTTATTATAGAATTACCTTAGAGATTTGTTTGTGTCTCTTTAAAAGCTTTTAGAGCCGTTTTAATGGTTAGAAATTATAGTTTTATACTATTTGGTGGTTACTTATCAATCTGCTGCTTGCTTTGTTATCATTTTTGTGTAGAACTTTTACATAATTGTAATAGTGTTTACTATTATTGTAAATGAATCTTACTTTTTTGTATGCATAATTTACTCAATTGTAAAGGTATTTACTATTTGTGTAAAAGGTTTTAATGTTTTGTATTGCTGTTTATGTTCTTAATTTATGGAATAAAAAATCTCGAACTTTTTCGCTCGAGATTTATAATATAATATTTAGTTTTATTTAAAAGACTTGTTTCTCAAAGAAAAACAAACAGCTAAAATTATTTTAAAGGTTTGTTAGTTAAATAAGGTATTTTTTACTATCCTTTGTAAAAAGGAAGTTTTACAACTTTTGCAGCTATTTGTTTTTTACGTATTTGAACAAAAATTTCAGAATCTACTTTAGAATTAATTTTTGTTACATATCCTAATCCAATTCCTTTATTTAAAGATGGACTCATTGTTCCAGATGTAACATAACCTATTTTAGTACCTTCTGAATCAACTAAGTCATAACCCTGACGAGGGATACCACGTTCAGTCAATTCAAAAGCAACTAATTTTCTAGTAACGCCTTCTTCTTTTTGTTTTTTCAAAGCTTCAGCATTTACAAAATCTTTAGTGAATTTTGTAATCCATCCTAAGCCTGCTTCCAATGGAGAAGTGGTATCGTCTATATCATTTCCATACAAGCAGTATCCCATTTCTAAACGAAGAGTATCACGAGCAGCTAATCCAATAGGTTTAATTCCCCAGTCAGCTCCAGCTTCGAAAACTTTGTTCCAAACAGCTTCTACGTCTTCATTTTTTACGTAAATTTCAAAACCACCAGAACCAGTATATCCAGTTGCTGAAACTACAACATTAGGTAATCCAGCAAAATCAGTTATTTCAAATGTGTAAAATTTAATAGAAGATAAATCTACAGATGTTAAAGATTGCATTGCTTCAGCAGCTTTAGGTCCCTGAATAGCTAATAATGACCAATCATCTGAACGATCTTCCATTATAACATTCAGGTCATTATGTTGAGATATCCAGTTCCAATCCTTTTCAATATTAGATGCATTAACAACTAACATGTATTCATTTTCAGCAATCATGTAAATAATTAAATCATCGATAATACCTCCATCAGCATTAGGCATACAACTATATTGAGCTTTACCTGGAGTTAATTTAGAAGCATCGTTAGAAGTTATTTTTTGAATTAAAGCTAAGGCATTTTCTCCTTTTAAAAAAAATTCTCCCATATGGCTTACATCAAATACACCAACGCCTTTTCTTACGGTTTCGTGCTCAATATTAACACCTTCATATTGTACAGGCATATTATAGCCAGCAAATGGAACTAGCTTAGCTCCAAGAGCTTCATGAATGTGAGTTAATGCTGTATTTTTCATTTTTTAGAATTGTTTGTTTTTGTAAAATATAAATGCTAAAGTATATAAAAAAACATAAACAAAAAGATAGAAGTTGTTTAATATTATGATGATTTTTTATCAAAAGTTATGTAAATAATTCTATTTTTATAAAAAGTGTTTTAACTAGTTTCGTTTTATCTAATTTAAATGAAAATAAATAAAAATTCAATCTCAAACTTTGTATTTATAGTCTTCATAGTTTTATTGATATATAAACCTACTAGAATCTATTTTATAAGGCTAATATCATTTTCACCATCTGTAATAACTCAAAAAAAGAGAGAAGTTTTAACTGATTATAATTGGTCTATAAAGGGTTTAAATACTGAAAATATTGAAGTAAATAAATTAAAGGATAAAGTTATTTTTATCAATTTTTGGGCTACTTGGTGCCCGCCATGTATTGCTGAGTTACCAAGTATCCAATTACTTTATGATGATTACAAGGATAAAATAACTTTTATATTTGTAACGAGTGAAGATAAAGATAAAGTAGAAGCTTTTTATAGTAAAAATAATTATAAATTGCCTACATATAGGATAATCACTAAGCTTCCTGATGTATTTAATACAAATTCAATTCCTAAAACTTATATAATAAGTAAGAATGGAGAAATACTTGTAAATAAAAATGGAGCAGCAGATTGGAATTCTTCAGTTATAAGAAACTTATTGGATAGAGAAATAAAAAAGCACCCAATTAATTAATAAGAGGATGCTTTTGTTGAATTAGTATATAGTAGTTTATACTAAGGTTGGTCTACTTTTAAAGGCAAGGTATAAACTTCTTTTTTGCTTATTTTAGAAGTTACCTCAATTTTTTTATAATTTAATTTTCTTTTAATAAAAGCAATTAGTGCTTCGTCTTTAGACTCTACATCTAAAACAACAATTTCATTTTTGCTATTCACCATAAAAGAAACTTCTGCACTTAGTACTTCATTTGCTTTAAGAGGAATTTTTTCACCAATTAAGTTTACAATTTGTCCACGTAAATGCTTTTTGGCTTTTAGAGGATTTGTTGTTGCCATTGTGGTAAAAGTAGTTAAAAGGCTAATACCTAATATCATTAATGTATTTTTTATTGTCTTCATAATAAAAAGTTTTATAGATTAAAAGTTCACCTATAAGACTAATAGAAGGAGCTATCTGTTTCAGTAAAGGGCGGAGTTTAGTATAAACTTAACAGGATTTAACAGTTTTTATGAAGAATAAAAAGAAGTGTTAAAGAAAGTGCTCTATTATTTTAACAAATAATTTAGGCATTGATAACCAAGTGTGACCATTCTTTGTAACTTTCAAGCATTGGAAAGTGTCCAGTGTTTTCTAACCACATGAGTTTGTTGTTTTTAATTTCTTTAGAAAGTTGAATAGCAATAGCTTTAACAGCAATAGGGTCATGAGTAGCCCAAATAATTTTAGTAGGAACTTTAGTTTCTGTCAATGCACCAATCCATCTGTGCCAAAATAAATACCGTTCATTAATATAATTACTAAGTAAATGAATAACATTTCTTCCATCATTATATTCAAGTTGAAACCACATGGTATCTAACTCTGTTTTTGAAATCTTAGAGTTATCAAAGTAAATTTTTTTAATATTCCGATTAAAAATACTTTGGTTAGCAATTTTGGCAACTATTTTCCCAGTTAATTTATTACGTAATAAATTTTGTATAGGTCTAAGTTTCGCAAGTTCAATATGCATACTTCCATTACATAGAATAAGTTTTTTTATTGAAATATTAATTTGTGAACGATTTTTTCTAGCTATAATTTCAGTAGCAATACTAGTTCCATAATCATGTGCAAGTAAAATACATTCTTTAATATTTAATTTTTTCCATACTGAAAGTGCAATGTCGGCTTGTTCAATTAATGAATATGAATAGTTAAGTGGCTTGTCTGAAAAGCCAAACCCCAAATGGTCATGAAGGATTACACGATATTTTTCTGAAAGGGTAGCTAAAACTTTATAATAGTCGTATGTAGAAGTTGGATAACCATGTAATATGGTTAAGACCTCTTTATCGCCTCCAGTATCAATAACAAAGATTGATTGATTTTGAACTCTAATAAGTTGTCCTTTAGATTTCCAAGTTTCTGCATTCATAAATCCAGTAATATTCTGTTTACAATGTAGTGAAATTTATGTAGTTTTGAAGTCACTTTACAAAGAGATGTCAAATTACTTTATAGATGTAATATTACCAATACCGTTACAAAAAACATTTACCTATTCAGTTTCTGAAATAGAAGCAAATTTTTTGAAAAAAGGAATGAGGGTAGCTGTTTCCTTTGGTAGATCTAAGATTTACACGGCAATTGTTTTTAGCATTCACCAAAATGCTCCAGAATTATATGAAGCGAAAGACATTCATCAAATTTTAGATGAAATTCCTATTATTAATGAGCATCAACTGAATCACTGGCAATGGATTTCAAAATATTATATGTGTTCAATGGGAGATGTTTATAGGGCTTCATTACCATCTGCATTTTTATTAGAAAGCGAAACATTAATTAGTAAAACTTCTTCGTTTACAGATGATGCTAATTTAAGTGATGATGCTTTTTTAATATATGAAGCTTTACATCACCATTCACATTTAACAGTTCATCAGATTACTGATATCCTTGGGAAAAAGACAATTTTACCAACAATAAATGAATTATTAAAAAAGAATGCCGTAAGCATTAGAGAAGAAATATATGAAACTTATAAGCCTAAACTAGTTAAATATGTTCGATTGCATTCTGATTATTCATCAGAGAATGGGCTTCAAGATTTACTAGAACAACTATCAAGAGCTAAAAAACAAAGAGAAGCCGTTTTGCATTATTTTCAATTGGCAGGAAGTAAAAAACCGATAAAGGCAAAAGATTTAGAAAATAGAGCAGGTGTTTCTTCAACAATTCTTAAAGCATTAGTAGAAAAAAACATTTTTGAGTTTTATCATATAAAAACGGATCGTATAAATTTTGAAGGTGAAACTAATAAAGTAAAGCAATTGAATGAATTTCAAGAGCAAGCCTTTAAAGAAATAAAGTCTTCTTTTGAAAATAATGAGGTTACATTATTACATGGTGTTACTGGTTCAGGAAAAACAGAAATCTATGTAAAACTAATGAAAGAGGTAATAGAAAAAGGTAAACAAGTTCTTTTTTTATTACCAGAAATAGCGTTGACTACACAAATTATTACTAGGTTGCAACGGTATTTTGGCAATCAAGTTTCTGTTTTCCATTCAAAATATTCAATGAACGAAAGAGTAGAGGTGTGGAATAATGTATTAGAAAATAAATCTAAGGCTCAAATAATTTTAGGAGCTAGATCTTCCGTATTTCTTCCGTTTTCTAACTTAGGATTAATTATTGTAGATGAAGAACATGAAAGTTCCTATAAGCAATTTGATCCTTCACCAAGATATAATGCTAGAGATTCAGCAATTGTTTTAGCTTATCAACATAAAGCAAAAATAGTTTTAGGTTCTGCAACTCCTTCTATAGAAAGTTATTTTAATGCAATTAATGGAAAATATGGTATAGTTTCGTTAACAAGACGTTTTGGTAATATACAGCTTCCAAAGATTGAATTGATAGATATCAAAGAAAAACATCGAAAAAAACAAATGACGGGTCATTTTTCAGATCGTTTACTAAAAATGATGAAGGAGGCTTTGGAGATAAAAGAACAAGTAATTTTATTTCAGAATAGAAGAGGCTATTCTCCGGTAATAGAATGTACTACTTGTGGAGTTTCACCACAATGTCCTAATTGTGATGTTAGTTTAACTTACCATAAATTTAAAAATGAATTAAAATGTCATTATTGCCATTATTATAGAGCTATGCCTAATTCATGTGGAGCATGTGGAAGTAATACACTAGACACAAAAGGTTTTGGAACTGAGCAAATAGAATTGGAGTTGAAGGAATTGTTTCCTGAGCATACTATTGGAAGAATGGATTTAGATACTACAAGAGGTAAAAACGGTTATCAAAAAATAATAGGCGCTTTTGAAGCTAGAGAAATTGATATTTTAGTAGGAACACAAATGTTATCTAAAGGGCTTGATTTTGATAATGTGTCATTGGTTGGAATCTTAAATGCTGATGCAATGCTTAATTTTCCAGATTTTAGAGCACATGAAAGGGCTTATCAATTAATGGTACAGGTATCTGGTAGGGCAGGAAGGTCAAAAAAACAAGGACATGTAGCTATACAGACTTATAATCCTTATCATCAAATTTTACAGCAAGTTTCTACTAATAGTTATGGAGATATGTATAAAGAGCAGTTACAAGATCGTTGGCAGTTTCATTATCCTCCATATTATAGGTTAATCAAGATAACATTGAAGCATAAAGACTTTAATAAGGTTAATTTAGGGATACAATGGTTGGCTAAAGCGTTAAAAAATACTTTTGGAGAGCATATTTTGGGACCTTCAGAGCCATCTATCTCTCGTATTCGAAACCAATATATAAAAAATTTAGTGGTTAAAATACCATCAGAAAACTCATTGGTTAAAACTAAAAATGAGATACTTAAGTGTAAGGTGTCATTTGAATCTATTAAAGATTTTAGACCTATACGATTTAATATTGATGTAGATAATTATTAAAAAGATGTTAAAATATGCATAGAATTAAAAAAAAGTATGTATATTTGAAATGTCTTTGGAGACGTCCTTAGACTTTTTCTTTTTCATAGCAATTTTCCCACTCAATTTTTTGAGTGGGTTTTTTTATGGAATTAAAAAAACAGTTCATCTACACTTATTGTCGTTTCGCAGAAGGTTATGTAAGTTTAAACTAAGTTGAATCGTCTTATAGAGTAATGTATGTTAAATTGCAATAAAATAATCGTTAAATAAGTATTCAAAATGATGAAGACTGAAACTGTAAAAATTAAATTAGTAAACAAAGAAGGTAGTGAAACTACAAATGAGTTTATCTTTATAGATATTCCTTTAGTTTCCAACGAAGCGCTATTTAATCAGGTATTCATGGTTAAAGATTTTGGGTGTGTATTCTTAAGTTAGATATAAATATATTAAAAGAATTTCCCCTTAAGTATTAAAAAAAAAAGAGCTTTACAATATTGTAAAGCTCTTTTTTATACATTGTAGAATATAAATTCTTACTTTCTTCTTTCCTTGATTCTTGCTTTTTTACCAGTAAGACCTCTAAAGTAAAAGATACGAGCTCTACGAACTTTACCTCTTTTATTAACTTCAATCTTTTGAATAGATGGTAAGTTAACTGGGAAAATACGCTCTACACCGATAGTTCCCGACATTTTTCTAATAGTAAATGTTTCTGAACTACCGCTTCCTCTTCTTTGAATAACAACCCCTCTAAAGAACTGTGTACGAGTTTTGTTACCTTCCTTAATTTCGTAATAAACAGTAATTGTATCACCAGCAGCAAATTCTGGTAATTCATTTCTTGTTACAAATTCGTCTTGTACAAATTTTATTAAAGACTCCATTTTATTATATATTTTTATGGTTTACTAAAAACAACATTCACGATTTTCGTCAGAGGTTGATTTTTGTGACTGCAAATTTATGAATTTTTACTGAAAAAATGTAAAAACAATAAAGTTAATTTTTTAGTTGTCATTAAATTATTTTCCTTTTTTATTACATACTTTTGGAAGAATATTAAAAAGTAGACTTTTAAATATATATCAACATGTATTTGTTTTAAAAACAAGTAAATAGCTAAAATGTATAAACTTATGAATGGAGATAAAACTTTAATAGAAGGAGAGCACAAAGTTAAAAAGTTAAGCATAATAAAAAAGGTAGTAGCTAGCTTATTATCGTCAATCAAAAAAGAAACTTTCATAATTTATGGATTGTTTTTTATGGTATCATTAGTTCTTATATTTATATATGATAAACTTTCTCTTCATCAAATAATGAATCAATATCATAATAGCTTTTTTGATACTTTTTTTAAGTACATTACTCATGTAGGTGATGGAGTTATGTTTGGGGTTTTAGTTATTGCTTTCTTCTTTATAAAAAGAAAAATGGCCTTAGTTTTTTTAGTTAGTGGTATATTAACTCTTTTAGTAACACATTTATTTAAAAAAATAATTTTTAAAGGAATACCAAGACCTGTTGGTGCATTAGGTGAAGAAGCTTTACATTTGATTGAAGGGGTTAAAATGGCGTTAATGAATTCTTTTCCTTCTGGGCATACCACTACAGCATTTGCTATATTTACGATATTGTGTTTATACCATTCTAAAAATAAATTGCAATATGCATGGATATTTTTGGCAATATTAGCAGGTTTCTCTAGAGTATATCTATCTCAACATTTCTTAATAGATATTTTAGTAGGATCTTTTTTAGGAATAATAATAGGATTTATTAGTATGAGCTTATTTTATAGCTCGTTAAAAAAATAAAAGTATTAAATGAAGTATTCTTATAGGACAACTGTATACATAGTAATTATTTTAAGTACAGTTTTAAGGTTATTCTTAGGCGGTCAATTGGAATTTGGAAATGATGAAGTTTATTACTGGTTATATGCTAAGTATCCAGATATAAGCCATTTTGATCATCCTCCTTTTGTTGGTTTTTTTATACAATTTTTTACATTAGATTTATTTTTTGACAGTGAATTAGCGATTAGATTAGCTGCTATTATACCTGCAAGTATTAATATGTATGTATTGTTTTTAATAGGTAAATTGATTAAAAATGAGCTTACTGGACTTATAACGGTTTTACTTTATAATATAAATATATATGCATTAATTATTTCGGGTACATTTATTCTACCCGATGCTCCTTTATTGTTTTTCTGGTTACTATCATTTTATTTTTTATTACAGTCTTTACCGTATACTGCTTCAAGTAAAACAAAAAAATACATGTTAGTTGCTTTTGCGTGTATTGGATGTGCTATTTATTCAAAATACCAAGGAGTTTACTTATTGTTTGGTATTGGTTTGTATGTGTTATTGGTAAATAGAAAATGGCTAAAAGAATGGAGTTTTTATTTAGTTTTTTTGTTTCCTATACTAGCATTATCATTAATATATTATTGGAACTATAGTAATGACTTTATAAGTTATAAGTTTCATAATAATAGGGTTTCGTTATTTAGTTTATCATTTAATAAAGATTCATTTTTACGAGAAGTACTAGGTCAGTTTATTTATAATAATCCGTACATATTTGTTATGATTATTATTATGATAGTAGCTTTAATTAAGAAGAAATTTCAGTTTGAAAAGAAGTTGCTATGGATGTTCTTGTTCTTTTCTTTTCCATTAATCTTTACAACAATTTATCTTTCTCTATTTAGAGATACATTGCCTCATTGGTCAGGAATAGCTTATGTTACTTTATTACCCTTTTTAGCTGTTTTTATAAGCGATAAAAAAAATATTCATCAAAAGTTAATGAAAGGGTTTGCTTTTTTTAGTGTATTACTCATTCTAGTATCAATTGAAATAAATAAAGGATGGTTTTTGCCGGTAAATAATAATCAACAAGAAAAGACTAAAGTAGGTAAAAAGGATGCCATAATGGATTTATATGGCTGGGAGCAAGCATCTCAGAAAGTAAGTCATTATTTAAGAGATAATAAGTTAACGGAGTTACCTATAATTTCTGATAAGTGGTTTCCAGCTTCACATATTGATTATTACATAGCGCGTCCAAATAACATGCATGTATATGGAGTAGGAGAGCTACCTAGCATTCATAAATATTATTGGATTAACTCATTAAGACCATCTATAGAAAATAAAAAAGAGTTTTTATATATAACTGATGGCAGAAATTATAGAGAGCCTAGTAGTGTTTATAAGGATAATTTTGATAAATATAATCTATTACAAACATTTCCTATTACAAGAAATGAAAAAACAGTAAAATTTGTGTTTGTTTATAGGTTAACTAAATTATAGTATAAAATATTAAAGATTGTCTAATAAATCTGGGCGTATTTCTTTGGTACGCTCATAAGCTTTTTCAGATCTCCATTCTTCAATTTTAGGAAAATTACCTGATAGTAAAATATCTGGTACCTTCATGCCTTCATATTCTGAAGGTCTAGTATAAACAGGAGGAGATAATAAATTATCTTGAAAAGAATCTGTTAAAGCTGAAGTTTCATCTCCTAAAACACCAGGAATTAATCTAATGACAGCATCGCAAAGAACAGCAGCAGCCAATTCACCTCCAGTTAAAACATAATCACCAATAGAAACTTCTTTGGTAACATATTTGTCTCTAATACGTTGATCTATTCCTTTATAATGTCCAGTTATTATAAGAATATTTTCTTTTAATGATAAAGTATTCGCTGTAGATTGATTTAAAGTTTTAGCATCTGGAGTCATATATACTATTTCGTCATAAGTACGTTCAGATTGTAACTTTTCAATGCATTTAGCTATAGGTTCAATCATCAATACCATACCAGCACCACCACCAAACTGATAATCATCTATTTGACGATAATTACCAGAACCATATTCTCTCAAATTATGTAAATGCACTTCTGCAATATTTTTCTCAATAGCCCTTTTCATCATTGAATTCTCAAATGGGCTTCTTAATAAATCTGGTTCTACTGTAATAATATCAATTCGCATTTTGCAAAAGTAAGTAAAAGCGTAAAAATATAGTCTATATGTTTTATGGTAAAATATAAAATAGCCCTGTAAAAGTTACAAGGCTATTTTTTTATTATATAAAAAGAAAAGTTATTTATTGAATAGTTATTGGGAAAACAACTTCAATATCAGTTTCTCCATCAGCATTGGTAATATCACCATCTTTTACACCTGCCGCTGTTTTATTTGGTTCATGTCTTAAAATTACAGTGTAAGTCCCTACACCAGCAGTTCCTGTATTAACAGTAAATTCAAGACCAACAGGGTTTCCTTTAGAATCATTGTCTCCAGCATAAGCAAAAGTACTACTTAGTTTTTGTGCACTGTAAAAGAATTGGTGTTCGTCAGCCTCTTCCTTTATTTCTTTAGTAATATCGTCAGCAGGATCTTCTAACTCGTTCCATAATGTAATAACAGCGTTATATTTAGTATTGGCACTAAGTGTTCCATCTGTAATTACTGGTGGATTTGGTCCATCACCATCAGCATCTTTACTTTCTATAGTTACTGTTTCAGTGGTTCCATCTTTAGTCAAAACTATTCTCATGGTTGTAATCACCTCTTCTTCATGTGTTGGAGCAGGAGGTACTGGGTTATCGTCATCAGAACAAGAAGTAAATGATAATGCTGCGATGAATAAAAAGGATAATAATTTAATTTGTTTCATAATACATTTGTTTTTTAATAATTAATTTTAAGTTGAATTTTAAAGTTTCTACCTATATCATCTGCAAAAAAACGCAATCTGTTTAAATAATTTCTGTAAGAAGTATTGAGTATATTATCTACTGAAAAATTTATATTAAATTTTGTTTGAGACATACTAAATTCAATACCAGAAGAAAAATTTAAAAGATGAAATGCAGATGGAGGCGTGCTAATGTCAACTAATTCATAACGTTGTATTGGTGCAATATATGCCTCAAAATTGTTATTAGGGTACTCGTTTTGTTGTGCATTAAATTCACTTTCAAGAGAAGCAAAAAAGTTGTTCCATTTTTCTTTTTTAAATAAAAGCGTTGTAATTGTTTTAAAAGGAGGAATATCTATTAATGGTCTGTTAGTAGATAAATCACGTCCTTTTATGAACGACATTTTATTGCTTAATGAAATGTTTTTATTTACAGTGAATTCAACATTAGTATCTAAACCAAATAATTGTGCATTAACCTGTTTGTATGCCCAAACAGGGAATGAGCCTCTTAAAGTGGTTTCTATACCAGCAGGTTCAATATAAATAAAGTCTGATATATAATTATAAAAACTTTCTAACGTAATATTAAGTTTATTACTACTTAATTTATAAGTAGTAGAAACTCTATTAGAAGTTTCTGGTTGTAAACGTAAATCACCTAGTTCAATTCTAGCTGCGGAATGATGTAAGCCATCACTAAATAATTCAGCTGCATTGGGAGCTCTGTTTGATAAACCATAGTTTAATATAAGTTTATTTTTGCTATCAATGTTATAAGAAGCTCCTAAGCTTGCAGAAAAATTATGATAAGTGAATTTAGGGTTGGTTAATAACTGAGAACCTCTTACGTCATTATCAGTAATAATTGAACTAAAATCTTGTTGATAATTTAAAGAATTCCATCTTGATTTTAAATAGTACTTTTGAGCGTTTAAGTATTCTAAATCATAACGTATACCTGCGTCTAAGGTAAGGTCGTCAAATTTATAAGTACTAATAAAATAGGTGCCAAAAGCATACTTGTCATAATCAGGAATTAACCTTCTAACTTCTGTCTTAGGGTCTGGAAAATTATTTTGCATGTTTCCGCTAATTCCAAATTTATAAAGTCTTTCAGAGTTAGCGTCCGCATTAAAGTCAATTCTTATACTATGCGTTTTTAAGGTTAAATCTACAGCTTGTAGAAATTTTCTTTCCCCTCTTCTTTTATCAAATTCTAATCTATGATTGTTTTGAAAATCGTACTGAAGTGAAAGTTTTCCAAAGCCTTTAAAACGTTTATATAGATTTACTTTTAATAGTTGATGTGTAACATCCTGTTTAGGATTATCTATGCGGTAGCTGAAATCATTTATAATCAAAGGAGTATCACTGTTTATAGCATTTACTAAATCTGTGACATTTCCATTATGTGAAGCACTTAAAATGGCAATTTCATTAGATAAATGACTATAAAAAAGCTCAAACCCTTTGTCAAATTTTCGATAACCAGTAGCAAAAGTAAAAGCTTTAGAATTTACTCCTGAATTGGTAAGATTATATGCCGCAGCTTCAAAATCACCACCTCTTTTATAGGAAGCTTGTCCGTCAAAATACCAACCAGCTTCATAATTTTTGATAAAACTTGTGGTGGCAGAAAATAAACGTCCATTTGATTGCTGAGAAATAATGCTCTTACCATAAATAGTATCTTTATTAATACTTTTTGGAGGGTTCACAATCACTACTCCGCCAATTGCATCTCCACCATATTGTAAAGCATTAGCACCTTTAATAACAGAAATAGATTCCGCTGCATTAATATCAATATTTGGTGCATGTTCAATACCCCATTCTTGATCCTGCAATCTAACATTATTAAAAGAAACAAGTACTCTACTACTATGTAAACCATTAATGACTGGTTTTACAATAGTATTTCCTGTATTAATTGAAGACACACCAGAAACATTTTTAATAACATCACCCAAACTAGCATTGCTAAACTTTTCTAATGTTTGAGTTTTTAATAATGTCTCTTGAGCTGTTTTAGTTTTTAAACCAACTGCAGCTTTTACATTTACTTCATTTAATTCCTCTACATGGTGTTCCAAGTCAACAACTTTATATACATCATTAGTAATATTTAGTTCTATAACTTGAGGATCACATGCAGCATGAGATACTTCAACAATAACTTTACCAGAGCAAACATTTTCAATAGTAAACTTTCCATCAAAATTAGTTGTTGTGTACTTGTTTTGTGTTTTTATAAAAACAGTAGCACCAACAATAGGTGATTTGTCATGAAAGTCTTCTACTAAACCAGAAAATGTATGCTTACAATTTTGTGCTTTTCCTGTTATATTAAATAAACAGAAAAAAATAAGCATCAAAATAATACCTTTTGATTTCATTTAAGATTTTATATGTAATTATAATTATATAAGAAAGTGTTCTTGAATTACATTACAAAAGGAGGTGCCCTAGGAGATTTTTTTACAACGGCATGAACTGTTAACAGTTCATGTTGGTTAAATATTGATTTGTATTGATGTTCAAGTGTAACTGAATACACTAAATTAGTATCATATGAATAAACCTTTAAGGGATAATGCAATTTAGAACAATCAAAATCCTTTTCATGAAAATGCTTATCTTTTTTAGAAACACACACTGTATGTTCATGATTATCATGAGCATGTAAAAATTGCACAGCTGAAGGAATCAGCAATACAATAATACCTAGAAAGGCTAAATGTTTCTTAAGTTTAAACATATGGACGACAAATGTATAAAAAAATAAAAAAACCTGATAGATTCTATCAGGTTTTGTTAATATCATTATAAATAAATGTATATTATTTATTTTTTTTATTACCTCTCATTCGCATATTTAACATTTCTACAACTAAAGAGAAGGTAATAGCAAAATATAGATACCCTTTAGGTATAGTTCCTATTTTATCTTTGAATAATTCTGCATGAGATAGATGAGCAGCTTCAGCTATTAACATAAAACCAATTAATATTAAGAAAGATAATCCTAACATTTGAATACTTGGATGTTTATTAACAAACTTACCTACTGGATTAGCAAATAACATCATAATAACCATTGAAAGTATTACAGAAGTAACCATTATTATCATAGCTCCTTCAACACCATTAGTCATACCAACAGCGGTTAAGATTGAGTCAAAAGAAAATACAATGTTTATTAATGTAATTTGAATAATAGCTTGACTTAACGTATATTTTTTCTTTGTACCTCCATCATCATCATGACCATCATCTCCTTCTACTTTGTGATGAATTTCCTTGGTACTTTTATAAAGCAGAAACAAACCTCCAGCAAATAAAATTAAACTCTGCCCAGTAACTCCAGCTTTAAACCAAGAAAAATCTATATGGAATAACGGAGAGTTCATAGCAATTAAGAATGAAATCCCAAATAACAAAACAACACGCAAAATCATAGCTAAAAACAATCCAATATTTGTAGCTTTCTTTTGTTCGTTTTCAGGTAATTTATTGGCTGCTATAGATATAAATATAATGTTATCTATACCTAATACGATTTCTAAAAAAGTTAAGGTGACCAATGCCCCCCAAGTGTCAGGTTGTAAAAATATTTCCATAGTTCTATTTTACTTTATGTACGGTTCCTTTTTGTTTAAAGTTTGAATAACCAACTCTCAAAGAAAAATCATAAGAATTATCTTTAACCTTGGTAATTTGAACAAATATAGGATCTTTATCTAAATTTGTTCTAGGATTTTTCATGATACAAGTATAATTGAAATTATTTTTCCATTTGATATAAAAAGTATCAATGTGTTTAATTATTTTTTCAGTACTAATACTATTTTTAAAAGTACTAATTTTTTCAGTATACTCTTCAATTTGTAAACTATCAACTCTTGTAATTTTTATTTTACTAATATTTCCAATTGAAGGAAATTCGAAAACACCTTTTTTAAAGCGATCTGGATCCCCTTTTTTTTCAGGAGAACAACTTACAATAAATATAAAAGAAGCTAAAAGAAAAATATATGTTTTCATTAAAATAGTAAAATTAAATCCCTGTATAATTAGATGGCGTAATAGCCTTTAATTCATTTTTAATCTCAGTAGAAACCTTTAACGTTTCAATAAATTCAGCAATTGAATTTTGAGTTATTTTAGTGTTTGTACGCGTTAAGCCTTTTAAAGCTTCGTAAGGATTAGGATAGGCTTCACGACGTAAAATGGTTTGTATAGCTTCTGCAACTACTGCCCAATTATTTTCTAAATCCTCTTCAAATTTAGCTTGGTTTAATAATAGTTTATTTAATCCTTTTAAAGTAGCTTTAAAACCAATTAACGTATGTCCAAATGGTACACCTACATTTCTTAAAACGGTACTATCAGTTAAATCACGTTGTAAACGAGAAACAGGAAGTTTTATTGATAAATGCTCAAAAATGGCATTGGCAATACCTAAGTTTCCTTCTGAGTTCTCAAAATCAATAGGGTTTACCTTATGCGGCATTGCTGATGAACCAACTTCTCCTTTTTTTATTTTTTGTTTAAAATAATCATTAGAGATATACGTCCATATATCACGATCTAAATCTATTAAAATAGTGTTTACACGTTTTAACCCATCATACAAAGCAGCCATATGATCGTAATGTTCTATTTGTGTGGTAGGGAATGAGTGGTGTAATCCTAAAACTTCTTCTACAAAATGAGTTCCAAAATTTTTCCAATCAATATCTGGATATGCTACTTTATGCGCATTGTAATTTCCTGTAGCTCCACCAAATTTTGCAGCATGCGGAGTATTTTGTATATGAAAAACTTGATTGTTAATACGCTCTACAAAAACAAAAAACTCTTTACCTAATCGAGTAGGTGAGGCAGGTTGTCCGTGAGTACGTGCTAGCATTGGAATATTTTCCCATTCTTCAGCTAAATCAGCAAGTTTACATACTAATGTATCTAAAGTAGGATAGTATACTTCTTCTACAGCATCTTTTATAGATAATGGAATTGCTGTATTGTTAATATCTTGAGAAGTTAATCCAAAATGGATAAACTCTTTATAAGTTTGTAACTCTAATGCATCAAATTTTTCCTTGATAAAGTACTCAACTGCTTTTACATCATGATTCGTTACACTTTCAATATCTTTTATTTTTAAAGCATCTTCAGTAGAAAAGGCCTCATAAATTTTACGCAAATCAGCATACAATTCTTTGTTGAAATCGGCTAATTGAGGTAAAGGGATTTCACATAAAGCAATGAAATATTCAATTTCTACTTTTACACGATATTTTATTAATGCTTCTTCTGAAAAATAATTAGCTAAATCATCAACTTTGTTACGGTACCTACCATCAATAGGAGATATAGCGTTAAGTGTTGTTAAATTCATGTTTAATTGTTGTGTTGAAGCAACAAAAGTATAAATTCTAAACTTGAATTACTTGATAATAAAACGGAAATTTTAACGAAAAACTTTTCTGTTTATAATTTTTACTTTTCCTTGTTTTTCTAAACTTTTAATAGCACGTATAACTGTTTCAACTCTTAGGCCTAAAATATCGGCTATTTGTTGTCTTGTATTTGTAACCTTAAAAGTAAAATTACCATCTAATTTATAAACGTCATTTTTTAAATAATCAAAATACCTTAGTACTCTGTGCATAGGTTCTTGACTTGAAATTTCTGAAGCAATAATTGCTTTATAATAAAGTCTTTTAGCTAAGCTTTTAGTAATATGTAAATGTATTTCAGGATGTAGTTCTAATAACCTTAACAAGTCATTTTTGGATAAAATATAAATACTAGTTTCTGTTAAGGTCATAGCATTCGCTGGATATTTGACATCTATAAAAAGTGGTGGTTCTCCAAAACTTTGGTTTTTATAAAAAATACCTTGAATAAATTCTTTTCCTTCGTCATTAAAGTTATTCATTTTTACCGCACCTTCTTTTATTTGGTAATAATTACGTGCATTTTCATTTTCAGAAAAGATTTTTTCATCTTTGCTAAAATTCTTTACAATAGCATTAAATGAAAGTAAAATATCTTGTGGAATCATTATGATTTAGGTCATAAATATTAAAAGTATAAAGTTATACTTTTGATTGTTATTAATTAAAGATTTATGGATAAAAGGGAAATTATTAATAGAGATGATGTTTATTTATTGGTATCAACATTTTATAACAAAATAAAATTAGATGATTTTATAGGTCCCATTTTTATAAGTACAATTCCTGCTAATGAATGGAATGATCATCTAGAAAAACTTACAGATTTTTGGGAAACTAATTTGTTTTTTGTGAGAAAGTTTAAAGGGAATCCAATGAAAGCTCATAAAGATGTTGATATGAATTTTAACTATAAAATATCTCAGGAGCATTTTGGTAGGTGGTTACAGTTATGGTTTACTACAGTTGATGAATTATTTTTAGGACAAAAAGCAAATGAGGCTAAAGAAAGAGCACGAAATATAGCTTCCATGCTCTTTTTTAGAATGTTTGAGGCTAAACCTAAATCATCAAATTAAAAATTTGATAAATAATTAATAAACTATTCCCCAATATATTTATGGCAAAAGCCCAAACAATCATTTTAAAAGGTCTTTGACTAATAGCAATAGCATTGGCTCCCATTGCTGACACACATGAAAAAATTAAAGGAAGTATTGCTATTTCTCCATGGACTGCTAATGCAGCTGAAATTGAAGCAATCATGGTTCCAGCTATGATTAGTATAACAGCTATTCCGATGGCATTTTTTTCTTCTGCTTGTATTTTTTCATTTATGAAACTAATAATTCCACTATTAGCTGTTCTGTAATCTTTTATTTGAGTTATTGTGTTTGTACTGTTCATAATGTGAGTTATTTATAGCAAAATTAAATAGCAAAACACAAGTATTTTATGACTTTAGTCATAAAACATAAAATTAATAAAGCAATAATTGTATCTATAAATGTGGTAAGATATTTTTATATTCACGGTTTAAAATATTTTAAGTGCAATCCACAACCGTTATATATATCGTTTTAGCTGTTTTAGCTAGTGTTTTAGTCGCATTCTTTCAATACTTCTATAATATTAAAAAGCAACCTAAGGTTACTATTTTGTTATTTGCTCTAAGGGCATTAAGTTTTTTTTTATTAGGGTTATTGTTAATTAACCCTACCATTGATATTGTAAGTACAGAAAATATAAAGCCTCAACTAGCTGTTTTAGTAGATAATTCATTATCAACTAAATATTTTCAAGAAGAGCAAACCGTATTCAACTTTTTAAATTCAGTAAAAAATAATAAAGAAATTGAGAAGAAATTTGAAGTCTCTATGCTTTCTTTTAGTGATGATACGAAACTTTTGGATAGTTTGTCATTTGAAGGAAAAAATACAGATATAGATCAAGCTATAAAATCAGTAAAGGAACTTTATAAAGGGAAAAAGGTTGCTACAGTTATACTTACTGACGGAAATCAAACAAAAGGAAATGATTATGAGTTTTCTACTTCTAAAAATAAAATTTATCCTATAGTTATAGGTGATACAACAAAGTATCAAGATCTGCAGATAACTCAATTAAATGTAAATAAATATAGTTATATAAAAAATAACTTTCCTGTTGAAGCCATGTTATTATATGAAGGCGATGAACCAATAACATCTAATTTTACCTTAACACACAAAGGAAAGAAAGTGTATTCTCAAAAACTTTCTTTTTCACCTGATAATCCAACGCAAACTATAAAAGTTAATTTAACTTCAAAAGCGAAAGGGGTACAGTATTACAGTGCTTCTATAGCTAAATTATCAAATGAAAAAAATACAAAGAACAATTACAAGAATTTTTCTGTAGAA
Source organism: Tenacibaculum sp. 190524A02b (assembly GCF_964036645.1). Lineage (NCBI taxonomy): Bacteria > Pseudomonadati > Bacteroidota > Flavobacteriia > Flavobacteriales > Flavobacteriaceae > Tenacibaculum > Tenacibaculum vairaonense. The sequence continues at coordinate 998,863 of NZ_OZ038525.1, forward strand.
GTTATAGATGAACAAACAAAAGTTTTAGTGCTAAGTTCTATTATGCATCCAGATTTAGGAGTACTAAAAAAGTCAATAGAAAGTAATAAACAACGTAAGGTTGATATACGTTTAATCAATAATAAACAGGTGAATTATGAAGAGTATCAAATGTTTGTTTTCTATCAGCCTACAGCGTATTTTAGAAACATAATTGAGCAAATAAAAGGGGATTGTTTAATTATTTCTGGTACAAAAACAGACTGGAGCTTCTTAAACTCTTTAAATTTAGGACTTACAAAAAACGCAATAAATCAATCTGAAAGCTATGGAGCTATATACAATGATCAATTTTTAACATTTTTACAAAAAAACATTGATTTTGAGGATTTTCCACCGTTGGAAGATAAGTTTGGGAAGATAAACTTAACCAAAGAAACTCAAATATTGTTGCATCAAAAAATTGGAGGTGTTGCCTCTGAACAACCTCTATTGGCTACTATAGAACAAAATGATACAAAATATGCATTTTTGTTTGGTGAAGGTTTATGGAAATGGAGAGCAGCTAGTTATTTAAAAAATCAATCTTTTGAAAACTTTGATGCTTTCATAGGAAATTTAACACAATACTTAGCTTCATCTAAAAAGAGAAAGCGTTTAGAAGTAAAAATAAAAAGTATATATCCTGCTAATTCCCCCATAGATATTGCTGCTTTTTATGTGGATAAAAATTACAAGTTTGATAATAGAGCTGATTTAGAATTAAAAATAACCAATACAGTAACTAAAGAAGTAAAAAGAGTGCCTTTCTCCTTAATAGGTAACGCATATCAGATAGCGGTAGAAGGTTTAGTCGCAGGAGAATATTCATATCAAGTATCTGTTAAAAATCAGGCTATAAAAAAGTTTGGACGATTTAAAATAACAGCATATCAGGTAGAAGAGCAATTTATTAATGCTAACAAGGGTAAATTACAACGATTAGCTGATAATACTCAAGGTAAATTGTATTATTCAAATCAAATTGAATCCTTGATGTCTGAATTGTTAAATGATTCAAGTTATTTTATCACCCAAAAATCAATAACAAAACAAAAGAATTTAATTGATTGGAAATGGATTTTAATGGTAGTGGTTGCTTTATTAGCTATAGAGTGGTTTTTACGTAAATATTATGGGAAAATTTAATAAATGTTAGAACATTATTTTCAATGTCCGTATTGTTGGGAGCAAATTTCCATGCTACTTGACAATAGTATATCTTATCAAAAGTATATTGAAGATTGTGAAACATGTTGTAATCCAATAGAAGTTGAGTTTTCTTTTATAGACGGAGAGCTAACTAGTTTTTCAGCAATAAATATTGAGCAATAAAGTCATAATCCAAAAATTAAAATACTTCATTGTCATTTGTAAAGCATTTAAATTCAATAGGGTTATTACTGTAATCTAAAACAAACATAGTTTGTTGTTCTCCTTTTAAGTTTTTATATCTTATTTGAGGTTTTACTAAAAACTCAACATCGTATTTTTCTAATTGTTTTTTTATAAAGTTAAAGTTTGTGGAGTTTAAAATACAACCAAAATGAGGTATGGGAACTTGAATACCATCAACTAAACCACAATAATCTAAATCTATTATTCTTTTAGAAACATGTGCAGATAATTGGTGACCAAAAAAATCAAAATCTACCCAATTTTCTGTTTGCCTTCCAATTTTACATTGTAAAATATTATGATAAAAATAGATAGTACTTTCTATGTCTTTAACTTTAAAAGCGTAATGAAATGCAGTCATAATTAATATCCTTTAGTGTGTGAAATAGTGTGTAATAATGGTTGGTTATTTTGAAAACGGTTATAATTATCTAAAACTAAATTGATAGCTGATTCTTTAGTTGTTAAAGAAGCAATATGTGGGGTAATAGTAATTTTTGGGTGTTTCCAAAAAGGATGTTCTTTAGGTAGAGGTTCTTTTCTAAAAACATCTAATATAGCTCCTGATAGATGATTAGTATCTAATAAATCTATTAAGTCATTTTCAATTAAATGATGTCCTCTACCTGCATTAATTAAAACTCCTTTTTTGTTTAATAACCTCAAGGTTTGTTTATTTAGTATACCTGTAGTTTTGGTAGTTAAGGGCAATAAATTAACTAAAAAATCAGCACCTTTTATTGAGTTTTCCATGCCTGATTTACCATAAGAAGTTTCTACACAGGTTATTTTTTTAGTGGAATTAGACCATCCTTTAACAATAAATCCAAAGTCAGCAAGTTTTTCGGCAACATACTTACCAATATTGCCGAGCCCCAAAACTGTTACTGTGGTTTCTTGAGTAGGTGTATATCTAAACTGTTTCCATGTTTGTTTATATTTATTGGTAGTATAGGTTTCAAAGTTTTTCATTTTATATAAAATACTAGTTAAGACAAATTCAAACATATCTTTGGGTAAACTTTCGTCTACAATACGGGCAATAGCAACAGATGTATTTAATTTTTGAGTTTGTAAAATATGATCAACACCAGCTCCTGCTGAGTGAATAACTTTAATATTTGGAAATTCCTTTGTAATATTAATATTCGGTTTCCAACAGATAATAAAATCTATGTTATTCTTATTTTCAATATTTGGATATATTTCTACAGAAGTATTTTTCAATTTTTCTACTAAGCTTTCTTTCCATGGATATGGATTCATTTGATTGAAAATTATGGCAATACTCATACTATAAAAGTTTAGTACAAAACTAACTTTTTAATAATATTATTTAAAATTGATTCGTTTGTTAAATTGTATTTTTACCATTTATTTAATTTATTTTACGTTTTATGACTAATGATTTTATTTTAGAAGAAGTAGATTTAAACATAATTACATGTTTAAAAGAAAATGCTAGAGCTAGTTTTGCTGAAATAGGAAGAAAGATAAAATTATCACCTTCAGCTACAAGAGAAAGAATCCATAAATTAGAAGAGAGAGGTGTGATTAAAAAGTATAGCGTAGAGTTAGATAATAAATTATTAGGACATGATATGGAGGCGTTTATTTTAGTAAAAGTATTTCACGGAAATTTGAAGCGATTATTTAGTTACATTTCCACTAAAATAGAAATAACTGAAGCTCATAGAATAACAGGGAATCAAAATGTACACTTAAAAGTTCTTTTAAAAAATCAAATACATTTACAACAGCTTATTGATGAGTTGATGCAATTTGGAGATACGAGTACCTTTTTAATCTTGTCTAAAATTTAGAAATAAAACTATATAAAAAATCCACTTCAAATATAAAGTGGATTAAAAATACGTTTGCTATTTAACAAATTTATAGAATTACTTTTTAGAAGCAACCCAGGTGTCAATTTTGTCTTCTAATAAAGCTAAAGGAATACATCCAGTTTCTAAAACTTGGTTATGAAACTCGCGAATATCAAATTTATCCCCTAGTGCTTTTGACGCTTTATTACGAAGTTCTCTAATTTTTAGTTGCCCTATTTTATAAGATAAAGCTTGTCCAGGGTTTGCCATATAACGCTCAATTTCAGAAATAATGCTAGCCTCACTTTCAGCTTCATTGTCTAATGAATATTGAATAGCTTTTTCACGGCTCCAACCTTTAGCATGCATTCCTGTATCAACAACCAAACGAATAGCTCTATGCATTTCCATACCTAACATTCCAAAATACTGATAAGGATCTGTATATAAACCTAGTTCTTTACCTAAGTTTTCAGTATATAAAGCCCATCCTTCTCCATATGCGCTATACCAAAGTGTTTTTCTAAAATCAGGTAGATCTTGATTTTCTTGTGTTAATGAAATTTGATAATGATGTCCTGGAATAGCTTCGTGTAAAAACAGAGCTTCATCAGAAAATACATTGTATTTTGAAGCATCAGGAATAGGTGTATAAAAAACACCTGGACGAGTACCATCTAATGAACCTGGATTGTATTCAGCACTAGCCGAAGCTTCTCTAAATTTTTCTGTTTGTTTTACTATAAATGGAGTTTTAGGCTTATTACCAAAAAGTTTTTCTAGTTGCGGTTTCATTTTTTCATGAATCGCATTAAAATTATCAATAATCTGTTTAGGCTCACTATAAGGCATTAATTCTTTGTTATTACGTACATAATCAAAGAATTCTTTTAAACTTCCTTTAAAGTTAACTTGTTGTTTAACTTTTTCCATTTCCGATAAAATTCTAGCTACTTCTTTTAAGCCTAATTCGTGAATTTCATCAGCAGTCATATTAGTAGTAGTATAATTTTTTATAGCATGTTGATAATATTCTTTTCCTTGAGGAATCCCATTGATACCGCTGTCGTCTCTTCCAGCTTTTAAATAATCATTCTGTAAAAAATCACTTATAGTTTTAAAAGAAGGAATTAATTGCCCCGTAAGTACCGTCTTATAAGCAACAGCTAACTTTTTTTGCTCATCATTAGAAAAGGCTTTAGGAAAATTTTTAACAGGCGAGTAGAATAAATGGTTGGTTAATGTTGTTTCTGCTAATACTTTAAATTGAGGAATTACTTTTTTAATTAGTGATTTTGGAAGTACGTAACCTTCTTTAATACCTTGTTGCATACGTTCTTTTACAGATTGTAACCATACATTATACTGTTCTAATCTGCTTAACCAGTTTTCATAGTCTTTTACTGTTTTAAAAGGTTGTGCACTACTTCCGCTAGCAAGTTGTCCCATGGTTAAATTTACTGTCCACATTTGATTTACTGGCATCAGGATATCGTTTTTGTAGCTAGCTTGTGCTAATTCTATCTCACAATCCCAATTTAAAACAGCTTTACTCATTTGTTGACTTTCCGTTAAACTAGTATTATCAAACTCAGTTAATCTATTCTTGTATGTGGTATAAAATGCATTTTTTTTCTGAGCATAAGTGTCAGATAAAAAATTAGGAAACTGATCATTAAAACGATTATCTCCCGCAAACGTAGCGTTTAAAGGATTTAATTTAAGTTTACCTTCATTATAATCTTTAAGCAGTTGGTTAAAAACCGCGTTTTCTTGTACAGATTTAACAGTAGGAGCTTCTTTTTTTTCAGGTTTACAGGCTAAAAATAGTAGGGCAGTAGCTATTACTGATACAAAAATTTTTTTCATGGTTTTGTTTTTGAATATGCACAAATATATCAAAAACTAAATAGCAGTTATCCTAACACTTAGCATTTAACAAATAGGAATGAAATAAAGATAATGTCATAAATCCTTATGATTCTAATCATAAAAACAGACATAGGTTGTCAATTAGTTTTACAGCCTAAATAAAATGTATAATGATTGGTTTATTAAATAGCCTATTGGCTTTTAGCTGTTTTATATGTATTTATGTATTACATTACTTCATAAGTACTAATTCTAGTATCGTTTTTATAGCTGCTTTTGGAGCATCAGCAGTATTAGGTTTTTCCTATAAAACATCTCCTTTTTCTTTTATGCAAATTTCTGTTAGTTCTGCAGTCGCAGCATTTATAGGAGTGTTTTTTAATAGTCTAGGCTTAGCTTTAGGGGTGGCTGTTCCTTTATGTATTGGAGTTGTTATTTTTTTGATGCATACTTTAAAAATAAGCTATCCACCAGCTGGAGCCATTGCTATTATTCCATTACTATTTAATAAAGAAATAGAAGGTTTAGGATTTTGGTATGTACTATATCCAACTTTAACAGGAGTTTCAATCATTTATGCTTTTTCAATAATTAAAAAGAAATTAAATTTTATATATAATGATAGATTCTAAAACCGTAGAAATAATAAAATCGACAGTTCCAGTTTTGGAGGTTCATGGAGAAGAAATAACCAAAGTTTTTTATAAGCGACTATTTAAATATAATCCTGAGTTGAGAAGTATTTTTAATATGACGCACCAGAAGAAAGGAACACAGCAAAAAGTGTTAGCAAATGCTGTTTTTAAGTATGCTAGCTTTATTGATAAGCCAGAAATGTTAGGCTCATTAGTTGAGGCTATAGTTGAAAAACACACAAGTTTATCTATTACTAAAGAAATGTATCCTATAGTTGGAGAGAACTTATTAAAAGCAATTAAAGAAGTATTAGGTGATGCTGCTACGGATGAAATAATGATGGCATGGGAAAAAGCTTATGGAGTATTAGCTACTATACTTATAAACAAGGAGGAAAGTATTTACAAATCTAGGGAACAAAAAGTAGGTGGTTATAGAGGTAAAAAAGAATATATAGTAATTAAAAAAGAGGTAGAAAATACGGTGGTAACTTCTTTTTATTTAAAAAGGAAAGATGGTTTGCCTGTTCCTAGTTTTAAAGCAGGTCAGTACATTGCTTTAACAGTTGAAATACCTGATTCAACACATAGACATACCAGAAATTATAGTTTGTCAGATATAACAGGAAAAGATTATTTACGAATTAGTGTTAAAAAAGAAGAAGGGAACCCAGATGGAATTGTGTCTAATTTTTTACACAATTATATAGAAGTAGGAGATGTTCTTGAATTAGGAATGCCTTCAGGAGAATTTGTTTTAAATAAAAGTGAAAAACCTTTGGTGTTAATTGGAGCAGGTATTGGAATTACGCCATTAATGAGTATGTATAAAGAAACTCAGTTAAAATCAAATAGACAAATAATATTTATTCAATGTGCATTAAATAGTGAAACTCATTCTTTTAGAAAAGAAATAGTAAATGAAAAGTCTACTACGGCAGTAGTTTATAGTAATCCATTGGGAAAAGATAAGTTAGGAGTAGATTACGATTATGAAGGTTTCTTGAATTTAGAAATACTACAAAATTTAAATATTACTAAAAATGCGGATTTCTACTTTTGTGGTCCAACACCATTTATGAAACATATGCTTAGCATTTTAAGTAAGTTAGAAGTAGCTACAGAAAATATTCATTATGAGTTTTTTGGTCCGATAGAAGAATTGGTTTAGTTAAGATTATAAAGAAAAGCCATCTATCTTCATAGATGGCTTAAATTTTTTATTAAAAACTTTGATTGTTGTTTTATAAAACAACAAACTTAAATGTACCTAGGTTTTTATTTGTTGAAATGGGGGTCAATAATAATTCGTTATCAGGACTTAATTGTACTCTGTATTTCCAATCACCTATTTTTAAAATATTATAAGGAGCGAAAGGAGATCCAGGGAAATTGCTATTAGGTGATTTTATTACACTAGAATTAAATGTTTGCCCTTTTCTAATGAATTCACCTCTTTTGTATTTAGCTGTAGCTTGCCCACTAGATAGTGTTAAGATATTTGTACCATAGTTAAAAGTGTCTCCATAAAAACCTATAGGAACACCTCTACTTGACCTCCATGTAGTTCCATTATCTTTTGATACTTCTTTTAATAGCCAGTCACCTTCTATTTGCTCAAAACTTGGTGAATTATTTAGTAGTTTATCACTAGGGTTATCTACAAATGTTTTTTTTCTGAATTTTAAAGTTTTTCTTTTAATTTGATCAACTCCAGTTTCAAAAACGGTAATAGTTAATTCCAGTTTATCATCAGATAAAAAAGGTCTGTACTTCCATTCGTCATTAATTTGTAGCCAACTCCAAGGAGCGCCAGCGAAACTACCAGAAGGAATCATTTCTACAGGATATTTTCCTAGTAACCTACCACTACCATCTTTTGACTCTGTTTTTACTTCATTGTTGGAAAAAATTAGATTGACTCCGCCATAACTAAAAGTGCTCCCAAAAAAACCATAAGGTATCCTTTTGATGTTTTTCCAAGTTCCATCTTCTGAAATTTGCTGAAGCAACCAAGTTCCTTCAATTTCTGAAAAGGAGTTGATATTCGTAGAACGATTTCTATTTAGCATAGAGTTTTCTTTTTGTTGGGTGGTTTCAATACCTAAGCCATCTAACGAGTTAACTTCTTCTAAAGAACTTTGTTGACATGATGTTAATGTCAAAGCACCTCCAATTAAAAGTGCTGAATAAAAATTTAAGTTTTTCATAATTTTAAATTGTTATTGTTATTAAACATTAAACAAACAGTTTTAAATTATTATACCCTACTTTTTTTTAGTTGTTTTTTATAACTAAATATTGTTTTTTGTTTTAACTATTTAATTTTTAGTGTGTTTTTGTTTTAAAATATAACTTAAAATTTAATTTGGTTTTATAATGTGTGTAATATGTGTTTTGTAGTTTTATTTTTTAACTAAAAAATGTTTTTAGGTTTTAATTTTTAATTTTTTTGTTAAGGTGGTGTTTTATAGTTTTTATCATAGAAGAGTAGGTGTTATTCAATAGATGAAATAACGTAACTAGCTATATAGTCACTATCAATTTTTAAATGAATATCATAAGCGCCTTTTTTGTTAAATTTATAATTAAAGGATATGTAGCCATTTTTAATCGTTAAGTTTTTTAATGTTAATTTATATTGATTATTATTTTTTATAGTTATTAATGAAATAGACTCAGGTTTTGTTTTGTCTAAGTATTTAAGTTTAAAATGGATTATGCTTCCTTTTATGACTTTTGAATGCATTAATGGTTTTATGGGGATTATTTTATGTTTAAAAGCAGTGCCATAAACTAGAGGCTCTTTAGTAAAGTTTGTATTACTTTGTGAAGCATTAAGCAACCATTTTTTTGACGAAGGGAAATGGTTTTTTGCAAATAATTCTGGAGCTGTCAAAAAATAACCGTCGTTATAATCTTTTATGAAAGAGTAATTCTCGTTTACATAACCGCTAGACCAAGTAGCATCACACAAGTACCATTTGTTATTTAATTTTATTGCATTCCATGAGTGGTTTACCTGCTCTAATGTATCTATGTTTGAAACAATAGTTCTACCGTATCCATTAATAATTCTAGATTCTATATTCACCAATTCTGTCATTTTAGAAATTAAATAGGCATATCCTGTACACATAGTTTTCTTTTGTTTATATAACTTTTTTAAAACTTTCTTTGCAATAGAGGAGTTCCATTTATGTAAAACTTCAGGGGTATTTTGTAGTTTTTTTCTATTTCTAATTATTTTTTGAGCTAAGGAGTAATCGTTTCGTATGTTCATACATACCCAAGTGTATATAGCTCTAAATTTTTCTACAGAACTAGGTAGTTGATATGTAAGTTGGTATACTAGTTTAGGTAAATTATTTAAAGATTCGCCTTCATTAAGTACAGCAATATTATCAGCTCTAGTAAAATTAATGTGTTTAAAATCTGAAATTTGAGAATTAATTTTTAGTGTCCCAAGCAGAAAAATAATGAAGGTGAATTTTTTCATAATACATTTTTTATTGGTACTACCAAAGGGTGGATTTTCCAAGGTGGTTTACCTTTTCTTTTTAGAAGTAAATAATTTTTTCACAGCAACTTCCCCCACAAATACAAGTTCTCCTAATAGTACTTCATCTTCTTTCATTAAGATACTTAGTGTTTGATTAACATTAGAAATAGTAATTTTTTCTGATTTCATCCCAATAAAACTAAATACAAGTACATCACCATTCTGTAAGGGTTGAGGAAATTCAAAATGGCCATCAAAATCAGTTTCAGTCCCTATAGTTGTATTTTCCAAAATAACGGAAACACCAGGTAAAGAACCAGAATTATCATAAACATAACCTTTAATAATATTTTCTTGTTGTAATATTTTTATTCTACTGTTTTTAGAGGTTGAAGCCAATTTCTCAACTGAAGGTTTGCAGTTTTGAGCATTGGTTTGATTCGGCATAAATAAAGAAATAAAAGCCAAACCAATGCCACTTAAAAAACTCTGAGTTTTATGATTTTCTTTAGTTTCGTTATAGGTAGTTAGTTGATAGTTATGGAATCTTCCGCAGGTTTTTTGAGCATTGTTATTTTTGAAATATTTAATGATTTCTTTTGAAGTCATATCAGTAAAATTTATAACTTCTTTTTGACAAGAACTGCAAAAACCACCAGTTTTAGTAGGAGAGAAGTTGTTATAGTTCTCCGTACAAGGATTTTGAATAGATAAATTAAATTTGTTTTTCATATTGTGTTTTTAGTTGAATTTGATTCAAACTTAGTACATCAATATGCTATAGGAAATAATAAATGAGTGAACGCTATTTTACAATGAGGGAATCATTGGTTTTGAAGATATTTTATAGTTTTTTTAGAAAAATAGTATAAAATTAAAATTATGAATAAACCAAAAAATAAGCTTTAGAAGGAAAAAATGTTACTGAATAAGATACAAAAAAGTTGCTTTAAGTTGACAAATAATAAAAGTTTTAAATAATTATTTTGAATAGAATAATAAAAAGTCTTTTATTTGCATCATAATTTATTGTTAAAGTTGAAGTTAAAGTTTAAAAAAATCACGCTATTTATAGCTATGATATACCCCTTCGTTACTTTTAGCCAAAACTTAGAGAAGATAGGAAAGTCTTCTTTGTTTAAGCTGTCAGGTGGAGTAGGTGTTAATGCTGTATTTTATAATGGTGAATCTAATAGAGAGCCATTTACTTATTTTCTGTCAGGTAATGTAAATTTAAATATCAGTGATGTTTATAATATTCCATTTTCTTTTTCGTATTCCAACAGTAAATTTCAAACTAATAACCCATTTTCTTTTAATAGATTAAGCCTACACCCTAGTTATAAGTGGGGCACTGCACATATAGGAGATGTTAGTATGACTTTTTCACCTTATACTTTAAGTGGTCATCAATTTACTGGGTTAGGTTTAGATCTTACACCTAAAGATAAATTGAAAATAAGTGTAATGTACGGAGAGTTGTTGAAAGCTAGAGAATTTGATCCGGAAAATACAGGAGATGCTAATTATAAGCGAATAGGATATGGTTTAAAAGCATCGTATAAGTTTGATAAATTTTCTGTTGGAGGAATTTTCTTCAGAGCAACTGATGACTTGTCTTCTCTAAAAGAAAAAATTCCAGTAGAAAGTAATATTCAGCCTAAGGATAATACCGTAATAAGTTTTGATGGTGAATTTTCAATAATTAAAGATTTAAAAATAAGAGGAGAAGTAGCTGTGTCTGCATTAACAGAAGATGTACGAGCAGGAGGTATTGATTCTGGGTTTATGTCTTTCTTATTAAAATCAAATGTGTCTACTCAATACTACAAAGCATATAATTTGAATTTTTTATATCAAGTAGGTAAAGGTAGTATTGGTTTAGGGTATGAATTTATAGATCCTAATTATAAAACATTAGGAGGTTATTTTTTTAATAATGATTTAGAGAATATTACAATAAATGCAACTCAAAGAATTTTTAAAGATAAATTAGGGATTACTGTAAATGCAGGTTTACAAAGGGATGATCTTGATGGCAGTAAAGCGTCTCAATTAAAACGTTTAGTTAGTTCGGTAAATTTGAATTTTGACGCAAGTAAAAAAATGAATATGACTTTGGCATATTCTAATTTTCAATCCTTCACAAATATTAAAAATCAATTTGATTTTATTAATGGAGTTTCACAGATAGAACAAGATTTAGATCGTTCTAATGTTTCACAAATATCTCAAAATGCAAATCTTAATGTTAATTATATCCTTTTAGAGACTGAGGATATAAGGCAAAATTTAAATGTAGGTCTTACATTTCAGGATGCAACAAATAAAGTTGAAAATGAGGAAAAAGATCTAGATAAATCTACTTTATATAATGGTAATATAGCATATACAATAGGGTATCCACAATTAAATTTAAATATATCGGGAGCTTTAAATGCTAGTTATAACCAATTAATAGATAATAATAGTGTAATTTTTGGTCCCACATTGTCAGCAAGTAAAAGTTTTTTTGATAAAAAGTTAAAAGTAAATAGCTCTTTAGGTTATAATCAAAGTAGAAATAATGGGAAAAAACAAGGAGATATAACTAATTTTAGAGCTAGCGGACGATATGTGTATAAGAAACAACATAATTTTAGTCTTAATGGCTTAATGCAATTAAGAAATTCAGTTAATACAGTCAAACAAGATTTTACATTGACATTTGGTTATACTTATAATTTTGGTTTGTTTGATTCCAAGAACATTAAGTTTAAAAAAAGAAAAAGAAAGAATAAAAAGAAAAAAAATAAAGAACAAATAAAGTTTGTTTATAAAGATTCAATTTATAAAGGCTCTATTAGAGAGGTAGATACTAAAATAGAAATTTTATTAAATTCATCAGTTTTTAAAGATATACCCAAAGAAAGAAAAGAAAAATTTAATAAAGAAAGAAAAATAATTGCAGAAGAAACTAATAAAAGAATATACAAAATAAAAGCAATTCAGTTTTTGAAAGAATTATATGATTCTGAAAAAAGCATGAAAACTTATTATAGTATGCTAAAACAAGTTTTAGATGACTTATGGTCAGACGCAAATCGTTTGGATTATAATATGGAGCTTGAGTATTTGAAAAACAGAAAAGAAATTATAAAACATGTTTTATGGAATAAACCTGTAAGTTTGAGAAAAGATTTTTCTAAAAAACTTCAAAAGGAGTTTGAAATAATGAATAAGAAATATAAAAAATCAGAGAAAAAATTATTAATCCATAGATGGATTGTTTCTACGATAAAAAATTACAAAGTCCTTGATGATATTAGAAAAGATGATGGTTTCTTAAGAGTGTTTTTTATAAAAAGAGGGAACGATATTTTTGAAATGATTGATAATGATGTAGATAAATCAAAAATAAAATTATATTTGTTAACTAATCTCATAGAGTTTTTAGCAAAGGAATCGGAAAAGTATATTGATGAAAGTCAATATGAATTAAAATATATTTATAAAACTAACTAGCTTTAATTGTAATGAAAAGAATAGTACCCTTGATTTTCGTTCTATTGATGATAATTGGAAATGTTTATGCACAACAATATCCAGTTACCATTGTACCAAGAGTAGCAGCGCCTGCTCCAGTAAATTTCTTTAATTATGCAGATGATTCTGGATTAAATAGTCCTATAACAGTTCAAATATTTCTTAATGATATTACTGTTAGTAACCGACAAATTCGATTGAAAACGTATTTTGAAGGTAATAATATTAGGTTTAGAAGTAAAGATTTTGTGGTTGGAGCTGATGATTTATTTATAGAAGGAGGTATTCCCTTAACTTTAAGAAATGCAGAGTTAGCACCTTATTATAGGTTTGAAAATATAGAAGGAATTAATAATATAACATACTCACAAACAATTCCAGAAGGTAGTTATAGCTTTTGCTTTGAAGTATATGATTACTTATCGGGAACCAAACTTTCTACTAAAAAATGTGCTACAGTATTTATATTTAAGAATGAACCTCCAATTTTAAACTTACCATTTAATAAAACAAACATAGAACCCAAAGATTTTGAGAATATTATTTTTCAATGGACACCAAGGCATATTAACGTTAGTAATGTAGAGTATGAGTTTAGTATGGTTGAAATTTGGGATGATTATATAAACCCACAAACAGCTTTTTTATCACAGACTCCAATATTTGAAACAACGACTAGAACAACTAGTCTAGTATATGGTCCAGATAAACCATTATTACTTCCAGGAAAACGTTATGCTTGGCGGGTTAGGGCAAAAGCATTACAAGGAATAGAAGAAGTTGGGTTATTTAAAAATCAAGGATACAGTGAGATATTTTGGTTTTCTAGAACAGCTCCCTGTATGATTCCAGAAGATATTAGTGCAGAGCCCAAAGGTATTTCAAAAATTAATATTTTTTGGAATCAAGAACCCATTATTTACTCTGAATTCATAATTGCTTATAGAGAAGCTGATAATCCAGATGCGCATTGGTTTACAAAAAAAACAAATAGTGGATGGGCAACTATATGGGATTTAAAGGCAGGCACAACATATGAGTACAAAGTAAAAGGAAAATGTAAATATCAATATAGTGAGTACTCTGAAACACAAAGGGTAACTACAGAGATTATTCAAAATGAAGACGCTAATTATAATTGTGGAATAGTTCCAGATGCTATAGCTATTAGTAATAGAGAACCGCATCCAGGATTAAATATCGGAGATCAAATAACTGCAGGTGATTTTAAGGTTACAATTACAGAACTTCAAAATCAAGCTAATGGGATTATTTCTGGAAAAGGATATGTAGGAATTCCATATTTAAATATGGCTAAGTTTGGTGTTACTTTTAATGGGATTTTAGTGAATTCTTCAAATCAACTTGCAGAAGGAGAGATTGTAACATTATATGATCCTGAATTTGGAGAAGGAGCCTCAATGACAGTAGATGTAAATATAAATATAGCAGAAACTATAGACGGAGATGACGGTGTTGTAGAAGAAACTGTAACTGTAGATTTTGTCATTGAGTCTATAGAAGTTGATGCAAACGGAGCTTTTGTTGTAACAGGTACAAATGGAGAAACAGCCATAATACCAGGAGATGATGATATAAAGATAAAAAGTGATAACGGAGAAGTTTGGTCAGTTGGAGAAGACGGAACGATAACTAAACAAGAAGAAGCAGATGGAGGGGCTATTACAGATTCAAATACAAGTGGATTAGATACAGAAGGAAATGTAGATGGTGTTACGGCTTCAGGTGTAAAGATTATTTTTGAGGCTTCAGGTTATTATCATTTTGATCAATTACCTAGCGGAACATCAAGTGATTTTGAAAAAGAGTATAAGTTTTTAGAGCAAGAAGGTGGGAAATATAAAGTACCATATAAAGCAATTTCTGATACAAATGGAGAAGATTTTATTTATGCTAAAGTTACCATTAATGATCCAGATATTAAACGTAGTGATGTTGTTTTTAAAACTAAAGAAGGAGGAAAGGTAACAGTTGAAGAATGGGACGGGGATAGAGCTAAACTAAAGTTAATAAGAAAATTTCATTATGCAGATGAGGAAATTTATGCAGTTGTAAAATCTAAACAAGATTCAACAAAGTATGATGTAGCTGGAAGTTTAATAACTACCCATTTAGCTTCACAAGAACTAGAGGCTATAAATGTAACACTTGTGCCTATAGGAGTAGGTAAGATTGATAGTAGTATAAAGAAAGAAGTAGAAGAAATTTATAAAAAAGCTGGAGTCCGTTTAAATATTCAAGAAGTAAATGAAATATCACCTGAAGAAGTTTATAAATGGGATATAGATGGTAATGGAAAACTAAAGGTGGGAGATAGTGCCATGTTAGCTCATTATACTGATGAGGAACAAGTTTTCAATAGTTATATAAAACAACAAAGTTTTTACAGTAAAAACACCTACTATGTTTTTGTGACTAATGTACGGGTGAGTAACAATGAGGTAAATGGTTTTATGCCTTTAAAAAGGCAATTTGGGTTTGTATTTACCCGAAATGCAAATACTCCTAAAAAACAAGTAAAAACATTAGCTCACGAATTAGGTCATGGAATTTTTGGTTTAAAACATCCATGGGATGAATATAATTTTGCAGAAAGTGCAACTAACTTATTAATGGATAATGGTGATGGTATAGTTCTGAGTCATTTAGATTGGAAAAAAATGCATGCACCTGGTATCCAAATTTATTGGTTCCAAGGTGATGAAGATGGACAAAATACAATTGTATCAAGTATTCCTAAGCAATTTGCAAATAATGATAAAACTTATACATTCTTGACGATGAATGGAAGTTACATTACATTGCCTAAAAATGTTAAAAATTTAAGTTTTGTAACTGGAATAGATAAGTTGAATCCATATATCCATTACCCTACAGGAGCTCTTCAATCTTTTGTTATTGAAGGAAAGAAGTATTCTGCAAAAATAGATGGGATTATAGAACCAACTGATGATTATACAATTGAAAATTTTGATTTTACGTATAATGGTTTTAAAAATTATTCCGTAGAAGAGAGAGATAAGTACCATGGATCTGTAATAACTGTTGTTCCTGATGGAAGTTCAAGAAGGTTATTAAGAGTAAGGGTAAAAGACTTAACATTTCAGGAAAATGAAAAAGTTAATATTTTAAAGAAAAATACTTACGATAAGTTTCAAAAAGTATTAATTAGTGAAAATAAAATAGTAGAAAAAAGATATAAATATGGAGAAACAACACCTTATGATGGCTCATATGTATTAAATCAAGAATTAGTACAGCAATTTTTAGGAGAAGGTATCAACTGGAAAGAACATTACTTTATAGCGTCTAAGTTAGCTTTTTTAAATAATACTTATCCGGATATTATAGAAGAAATATTTCCTAGATTAGCTTTAAAAAGCGATACACAATCCCATCTTCCGTCTGATAAAGCTTATGTTGGATTAAAAGGTTTATCAATAGAAAAGTTAATAGATGTATATATTAAGTTAGTAAATGGTGTTCGAGGAAAAGTTTCAAATTGTTATGAAATGCTTTCAAATATTAATATTAACGCTTCATTTAGGAATGTAAAAGCTTGTATTGATAATTTGTCAGATAAAGAAATAGAAAAGTTACCAGTTGATTCAAAAATAACAGCATTAAGTATTTTAACTAACTGGAGTGTAGTAACAACAAATAGTACAGAAATTGAGATAATTAGATTACTGAAGTTTACTCAAAAGAAAGATGTTGATAAATTGTTAGATAAATTAAAAGGTAAAACAGCTTATGAGAACAGTGATGATTTTATTCTTAAAAGGTTAGTTTATAAAGTTGATAATGACCACACTTATTTTACAGATGATAATTATTTAGAATTAGTAAAAACCTTATCGTTACTTGCATCAAAATCAGAAAAGTTTAAAAAATCTGTTTTAGAATACTCAGATGAAGAGTTTTTAAAACGAATAATTGATTTTTATCATAGGAGTTTTTGGGATGGTGTAAAAGAAAGCCTAGGAACAAACCCAACAGTACCTTATGTAAAGTGTACTCCAGATACAAATGTTAACTGGGTATCTAAAGATGATGTTAAAATAAAAATTCAGAATACGGTTTCATGTAATTTAATAGAATACCCTACATCTGACACTCCTTTAGAAGTAGATCCTATAACTCCTATTTGGTTTGTAAATAAGTCTTCATTGAGTATGCTAAGTGATTATAATAAAAATAATCCAGTATTAGCACCAGCAATTTTGGCTTATTATGCAAATGATGTAGGAAACACCAAAAATATAATTGATGGGGTTGAAGCAACTGTTGATGTTATTAGTTTGTTTTCAGGAGCAGGAGCTCTAGCTAAAGCTCCTACACATTTAAGAAAAGCATTTATTATAGCAGACATGATAGGTTCAGGAGTAAATATAACACTAGCTTCATCATCTGAAAATTTAAATCCTGAAGTAAAAAAGGTTTTACAAGCATTAAATGTTTTAACAGCAATAATAGCTGTAGGAGAATTAGCAGACGGAGTTAAAAGTTTAAAAACATTTTTTACAAAAGCTAAGAGTAATACAAAAGATTTGCCTTCAAAAAGTGAAGTAGAAAGTTTTATAAATAGTATACTCAATGATAAGGTATCACCTGAAGAGCTTGCAAAAATCGGAACCAATAAATTAAAAGAAGCAGAAAAGTGGTTAGATAATATTATTCTAGAAGGAAAAGCTAGTGGTTCAATGGACTTAGCAGTAAAAGCTAAAACAGCCAAAGCTAAAATTTTATCAATAAAGGAGTTGTTAAAAATTAATCCAAATGATTTAAAAAGTGTATTAAATTTAACAGGAAGTGAAATAAGTTTAGTTAAAAATTACTTGAATAAATCCGATGATTACATAGATGTAATAGTTCATTCTAATAAAGTCGGAGATAAGTTTTCAATTATTATAGAGGTTAATGGTAAAGTAGATGAAGTTGTACTGTCAGCAAAAGACTTTGCGAGAACATTAAGTGATGTTCCAACAAATAAGACAATCAGATTACTTAGCTGTAATAATACAGATAGTGCAAAAGAAATAGCTTCAGTACTAAATAGAGATATTATAACTTCAAGTGGAGAAATGAAGTTGTATGATAACGGATTAATAGAAACAGGTAGTTGGTTTATAGCAAAGCCTGGAGGTAAGATAGAAGACTATAGACCGAAAAAATATAACTTAGATGCAACTGATAATTACATTATTTTAGGAGAAAAATTAGACGATCCGTTATTAGAAGCAATAAGAATAGGAAAAAGAAGTGATGGTACTTTAGCAGATGCACTAAGGGCTGCAGGTTATCCTAAAAGTGCTGATGCTGTGAAAGGAGCAGGAAATGTAAGTAAGAATAATAAAAAATGGTTAGACTCTGGTGATTCACAAATACCTAATGCAAAAACAGATTATAGATTTACACGTAACGGAGTTACCTATGAAATAGGTACACCACCTGCAGGACCTAATGAAAAATGGAAAGCATATTTTACTCGTTTAAATAAGATTATTAAAGAAAATGGTAAAGATGTTAAACACTTTAATCAGTTTGAGTCACATCATATATTTCCTGTAGATTTATTTAAAAGAGAGTCATTTAGAAAATGGTTTGAAAATTTTGGACATAAACATTATGATATAAATGGGGATAATTCACTGGAAAATCTAATAATGTTAGAAGCCATAAGAAGAAATCCTATAACTGATAAAGGGAATCCCAACTTCTTAGGTGGTGTGCATACAAATCATCCTCAATATACTGAGAGAATTGGTGCTTACATAGACAACCTTTGGAAAGATGCTAAATCAGCAAATAAAGACTGGGATGATTTAAAAATAGCAAGAGAGATAGATGATGATATTGTAAGTTTTTCAGAAAACTTAAAACAGTCATTATTAGAAAATTCTGTAAGAGGTGATGTAGAATTACCTACTTACTGGGATAATATAGATTTTGAACAATTAAAAAATAAATAAAATGAAAGTTTATGAGCTTAGTGTAGATTTTAAATCTAACAAGGAATGGAAAATCATTTTAGGAAAAAATGAAGATAATCGCTTTAATGTTATTTCAAATATAGAAAATGATTTAGAACTTTCGTTGAAGAAGGATGAAAGAATAAAAATGCATTTAATAAATATAGAAAGTAAAGAAAACAGAAAGGAAATTCCTTTTAATGTAGATATTATCTATTGGGTTGATGATATAACTTTGAATGCATATTCACCTTATAAAGGTATTGTAATAAGTGAAAAACTCAAAAAAAAATTATCAAATTACGTTTTACCTCCTTCTTATTTTTATCCAATAGATATCATTAACTCAATAACAGGAGAAATAAATAATAATTATTATTTATTTTATATAAAAAAGGGAATAGTAGATTTTACTTTATTTAAAAAAAGCGAATATGTTTATACAAAAAGAAGAATTGAAATAAAAAGAAGTGTAGGAGACTTCAATACTTATGATGAATTTAATGAAGGTTATGATAAATCATATGATAATGATGGAGTTAAGATTAAGATAGCTAATAGATGTTTAACTACTATTTATGATTTAATTCCAAGTTCTCTTAACTCTATATTAGTTAAAGAAAGTTTTTTGAACGATTTAAGTACTTTAAATGGAGTTATATTAAAAGAACGAATTGATCTTTTTATATATGATGTAGATGCTACTTCATAAATAATTTACACTGAAAGAAAAAGTAAACTAACTAGCAAATAATAATATGAAGAAAAAGTTACCCTTAAGTTTTTTCGCTTTTGTATTTTTTACAGTAGCGATTTTCTCAAACAATTCGGATAAAGTAAAAGAAAAACCAAGAAAAGATAGTTTAGCACTTGTAAAAGAATCTACTACTCCTAAAAGAATAGTTAAGAAAAAGTTATTCCGTAATTTTTCTTCATTAGAAAAGTTTGAAAAAGTTGAAGTAGCAGAAGTAAAGAAACGATTTTCAGAACAGGGATTTCAATTTAATACATCAGATTCATTAGTAAATAAAAAGTGGTTAGATATGGCTACTAACACTTTTAATTCTATTGAAGAGAGTGGTAATTTTATAGACGTATTAACTAGAGATGGTTTAAGTGAGTTACCTGTAGCCATTAAGCCAGTTAGTATTAGTAATGTAAAGTATACTGTTGGAATAGCCAAAGCAGTGTTTAAACCTGCTTATACTGAATTAACAGTGTTTCTAAAAGTTGAATTACCTAATACCAACCCAGATAGAGGTGATCAAGTATTAATACTTGGAGCATCTGATGTCAAATTATCACATGAAGGAGGAATTGTAGGACAAGCTAAACTTAATTTAATTTCTCAGTTTACAGTAAACCTAAACAAAGGTTCTATTTTACTAACCTTAAAAGGGAGTTTTGAGAAACCCGGAACCTATGCAATCATTGATTGTTCTGGATTTAAAGAAATGGGGTTAGATGCAAATGTAAAATTTGCAAATGGTTTATTACATCCAGTTGATGAAAAAGGAAAAAAGAAAATAGGATATGTAGAAGCAGATTTTAAAACTTCTATTTCAGATTGGAATGATATGGTTGTAAATATATCCTTACCAGAGTTTGGAATCAAAGGATTAGAAGGTACTACATTTCAGTTAAATACAGCCGTTTTTGATTTTAGTGATTTAAGAAATGATGAAGCAACGCCTAAAGCATACTTAAATAAATATTATACAGATGCTCCAACTTTATGGAGAGGTGTATATGTAAAATCATTAAAAGTAATACTACCACCAGAATTTAGTAAAAGGAATAGTGATAAACGAGTAGCATTTGGAGCAACAGATTTAATTATTGATGGGCAAGGCGTAACAGGTAAATTTATCGGAGAAAATATTATTGGTTTAAAAGAAGGCTCGGCATCAGGGTGGAACTTTTCATTAGATTATTTTCTTTTAGATATTGAAACTAATAGTTTAAAAGGAGGGAAATTTAATGGGAAACTTGTACTACCTGTTTCCCAGTTAGATAGTTTAAGTTATAATGCCGTTTTTCAACCAGGTGAGTATAAGTTAGCTGTAAAAACGGAAAAAGATATTAAGTTTAATGTATGGAAAGCCAATGTTCACCTTACTAAAGATTCATACATTGAAATGAAGGTAAAAGATGGTAAGTTTAGACCGAAAGCAAGTTTAAATGGTTCCATGAATATTGCTTCTGGTTTAGGAGGAGGTTCAGGAAACCAAAATAATAGTAACTCTTCATCGTCAAAAAGTGTTATTGATTTTGATGGAATAGTGTTTGAAAAAATGGTTCTTCAAACAGAATCGCCCAATTTTTCTGTAGATTATTTTGGTATAAAAGGAAAGTTACAAGTAGCAAACTTTCCCATAAGTGTAAATGAAATAGGCTTAAGAACCCCGACAGGAAATAAAGCTGAACTTATATTTGATTTTGCGGTTAATTTAACATCTGAATCAGATGGAGGTAATGGAGGTTCATCAAAATTAGCAATTAAAGGAAAATTAGAGGACACAGGAAATAAATGGAAATTTGATGGGGTTCGTTTAGAGCGTTTATTCATAGAAATGGAAGTAGCAGGAATGGAACTAAAAGGAGCCATTTTTATTTTTGAAAACGACCCTACTTACGGAACAGGTTTTGCTGGAGCTGTTGGAGCAAAATTTACCAAAGGAATGAAGTTGGAAGTGGAAGCTAAAGCATTATTTGGAAGGAAACCAACTTTTAGGTATTGGTTTGCAGATGCACAAGTAACAATTCCTTCTGGAATTCCAGTATTTACTGGTTTTGCTATGAATACTTTTGGAGGCGGTTTTTATAATAGGATGAAGATGGCAGGGAATTCTAATAGTGAAAATGCCGCCTATGAACAGATTGGTGCATCAATCTCTGGAGTAATCTACGAGCCTTATGAAGATAATTCTTTTGGAATGAAAGCATCAGTAGGGATTGTAACTCAAAGTTCAGAAGATTTATTTCATGCTACAGTAGAGTTTGGGATGGCATTTAGAAAATCTGGAGGGCTGCAAGAAATTTACTTTAAAGGATTTGGAGAGTTAGTATCTCCATTACCGAATGATTTTTATGATAAAGTAGCTAGTAACTTACAAAAAGTAGCGAATGATGTAGAAAACCCTTATTTACCAGCACAACAAACATCTGCTGCAATTGCAGCGAGTTTATACATTGGTTTTGATTTTGTTAATGATATTTTTCAAACAACAGCTGAAGTTTATATAAACTTAGGTATTATTAAAGGAGTAGGACCTTATGGTAGAGCTGGATGGTTAGATTTTTATGCTTCGCCTGATGAATGGCATTTATTAATAGGTACTCCAGAAGATAGAGTAGGTATAAAAATAGATTTAGGAATTTTAATGGTTAGCATGGATGCCTATTTTATGACTGGAGATAATTTACCAGGAAGTCCACCACCAGATCCAATAGTAGCAGATATTTTAGGTTTAGATTTAGCAGAGTTAGACTATATGCGAGATTTAAATATGCTTGAATCTGGAAAAGGATTGGCTTTTGGAGCTAGCTTGAAAGTAAGTACAGGTGATTTAACTTTTTTAATATTTTATGCGCGTTTTGATGCTGGTGTAGGTTTTGATATTATGTTAAAAGATTACGGAGAAGCGCACTGTAAAGGATCTTCTGAACCAATAGGAATGAATGGTTGGTATGCTAATGGTCAAGCATATGCTTATTTACAAGGGGAACTTGGATTGACCTTCCGTTTGTTTGGTTCCAAAACTAAAATACCAATTATAAGTGGAGGAGGAGCAGTATTATTGCAAGCTAAATTGCCAAACCCTTCTTGGTTTAGAGGATATTTAGGGGGTAAGTTTAATTTGCTAGGAGGTTTGATAAAAGGAAGTTTTAGATTTAAAGTTGAGTTAGGAGAACAATGTGAAATTGTAGGAGGAAGTCCATTAGATGGAATTGTCGTTATCAGTGATTTAAATCCTAAAGATGGTAGTGGTGAAGTTGATGTATTTGCGGCTCCACAGGCGGTATTCAACTTACAAGTAAATAAAATATTTGAATTACCAGATGAAACGGGTGATAGAAAGTATAAGATATTATTAGATGAATTCTCAGTAACTAATAATGGGCAAAAAATTGAAGGAGAAGTAAAATGGAGTGATAGAAATGATGCAGCTGCGTTTTATTCTCATGAAATTTTACCACCGCATTCTCAGTTAAAAGCGTATGTACAATTGCATTTTGAAGAATATAAAAATGGTAATTGGGAAGTAATTAAAACAGAAGGAAAACCAGCTATAGAGACTAAGGAAGTGAAGTTTACAACGGGTGATGCTCCTAAAACTATTCCACTTAGTAATATAGAATACATGTACCCTGTTCTAGGGCAGAAAAATTTCTTTATAGAAGAATATGGAACTGCGTATATAAATTTGAAAAGAGGGCAAACCTATCTATTTGAAGCTGTTCCTGATTGGGATAAAACTATGATTATGTCTTCAGAAACAGGACAATTGTTAACTAAGAAGTATACATATAATTCAGCAAAAAAACAATTAGTTTATTCTTTACCAGATGAAATGAATCATCAAGAACATTATACAACAAGGATAAAACTAATTTCAAAAGGAAGTGATATTGGTGCAAATGTTAAGGAAACAAGTAAGAAAAAAGAGTATCAAGGTGAAGGATCTGAATACACAAACTCTTTTGATGGTAAAAACAAGCAAAAAAGCTATAGTAATGAATTGGTTAAAAGGTCTAAAGAAGCAGATGGAGAAATTACTAAAGATGGAGAAAGAGAGATTTTAGTATATGATTTTAGAACAAGTTCTTATGATACTTTTAGTGATAAGATGAATGCTATAAAGAAGAATAATGACTTATATGATTATGTAGATTACCCTTATGGATTAACATTATTCTCTTCAATTAATAAAAATGAACCGTTTGATTTGGTTGAATTAAGAGGAAATGATTTTTCAGGTAGCTTACCTCTTGTGGTAGCCAAAGCCGTATTAGATGATTCCTATTATAAAAATAAAATTTATCCATTAATATATAAGGATTATCCTATTGAAGGGGAGATAACTGTAACAAGAGAAACTGATAAAGTTGGGGTCCCTCCAATTGAAGGAGTAGAACCTATGACTTGGTATTTAACACATTTAGAGAATGATTTTAATGATAGAGTTGTAGAATATAGTCCATATAAATATAATTTAACGCATTATTATTTACAAGATTTTGAAGATTTAAGATATCAATTACTGAACTCTAATATAGCTTGGGAAACCAATGCTAGATATGAGAGTTTAATACTCAAGGCTTTCCCATATATGAGGAAAGGTAAATACAAAACTACATTTAAATACATTTTACCAGGTCAAGTTAAAGAAGGGAAAATGAAATCAGTTAAATATATAAACCCTGTTAATGATTAAGAAGTTTAAAATGAAGAGGATTTTATTTTTAGTATTAATTGTAAGCTATTGTAATTCATTACTAGCACAAAAAGAGTTAGGAAATAAATTACCTGAAGTAAAGGTGATTGGAACTGCAACAAAAAATAAAATAATGTTGCGTTGGGGAGTCACTACACCTACAGCATGGAAGTATGCTAATAAATATGGATATACTATAGAACGTAAAACAATTGTTAGGAACCAAGTTGTTTTATCAACTCCTGAAATAAAACAGATAGTATCTACTCCATTGAAACCTAAACCTATGATGGAATGGAAAGAATTTACTGAAAAAAATATGAATGCAGCAATAGCTGCACAAGCATTGTATGGAGATCAATTTGAAGTAAACATGAACGAAGGAGGAAATGGAATTTTAAGTATTATAAATCAAGCTCAAGTATTAGAACAACGATTTACATTTGCTTTATATGCTGCTGATCAGGATTTTGAAGTTGCTAAATTTTCAGGATTGGCGTATATTGATAATACAGTAAAACCTAATGAACGCTATTTATATTCTGTAAAAGTAGCTTTGCCAAAAGAAAAGAAGATTAAGGTTAAGCATGGAGGGGTTTATATTGGACTAGAAGATTATAAACCTTTGCCTAAGCCTCAGGAGTTTGTAGGTGTTTTTAAAGATAAAACAGCTATATTAAGTTGGAATTTTGCTATTCTTAAAAAATATTACACAAACTATATAATTGAAAAATCAGAAGATGGAGGTAAGCAATTTAAAAGTTTATCTAAAACCCCAATTGTAAACATGAGTGAGAAAGAGAAAAGTACATCAAACAGAATGATGTATGTTGATAGTCTTTTTCAAAATAATAAAGAGTATAAATATCGAATAAAAGGGGTCTCACCTTTTGGTATTCAAGGACCATATTCTGATATTATTTCTGGTAAAGGTAAGATACCATTAATCCATAACCCTTTTATCACAGAAATAAAATTATTAGAAGATGGAAACGCAATGTTGCAATGGGAGTTTCCTTCTGAAGGAATGCAGGCATTAAAGTCTTTTAAATTAGTAAGAGCAAACCAAGTAAAAGGGAATTATACAATAGTAAGTAATACAATTTCAAAGAATAGTAGAAGCTTTAAAGTTGAGAATTTACAAGCAATTAACTACTATAAAGTAATTGCGGTAGGAACAGATGGAAGTTCAAGAGAATCTTTTCCAAAAATGGTACAGCCAGATGATGTTACTCCACCAGAAACACCAAGTCTTTTGAAAGGAACAATTGATAGTTTAGGAGTGGTAAGATTAGAGTGGAAACAAAATAAAGAAATAGATTTTCATGGGTATAGAGTTTTTAGAGCAAATTTAAAAAATGACGAATTTACGCAAGTAACATTCAGACCAATTCCTAATAGTAAAATTATAGATACTATAAATATAAAAACTTTAAATAAACACATTTATTATAAAATACAAGCTTTTGATAAAAGATATAATCCTTCTGAATTTTCAGAAGTTTTAGAGTTAAAAAGACCAGATATTGTACCTCCTACACCACCTGTTTTTACTGCTTTCAATGTTAAAGAAGGAAAAGTTGATTTAGAGTGGATTACCAGTTCAAGTTCAGATGCTCAAAGTACGGTTTTGTATAGAAAAGAAAAAGGAGGTAAGTTACCTTGGGAATTAATAAAAGTACTTGAATTACCATTAAATAAATTTACAGATGAATCAGGAATTGAAGGTAAAACATATTTATATACAGCAATAACAGTAGATGAATCTGGCTTAGAATCTGATCCAATTACACCTCTGAAAATAAAAGTGTTCAATAACTCGCCTAAACCAATGATTAAGAGGTTTTATGGAGAAGTAAATAGAACAGAAAAGAAAATTGATTTACGTTGGAATTATGAAGAATCTAATGTAGTAGAGTTCATTTTATATAAAGCTACAGAAGGAAAAACACCAACTATGTACAAGATTTTTAAATCGAAAACGAATAAGTTTATAGATAAAAATCTTACAGTGAATACAAAGTATATATACTTACTACAGGCTGTGTTTAATACTGGAGCAAAATCACCTCTTAAAAAAATAGAATTAAATTATTAAAGTTATGAGAAGAATATTAATTGTTTTTATATTATTATTTTTAGGTAATAATATCTATTCTCAAAAATATCAAATAGAAATTTCTGGATATGTAAAAAGTGGAGGTTCTAGCTGTGGAACAATTAATGGTATAACAGGTATCTACCTTGTATATAGAAGTGGAAAAGAAGTAAATTTACATCCATACAAATACTATAGAGACCAATACTATTCTTATTCTAGAGAATTTGATGCTTCTGATAAGGTTGTGAAAGTTAGGTTTCATTACTCAAGAAGATACCGTCATTGGGGTGATTGTAAAAGTAGGCATGTAGAAAAGCCAATAAATGTTTATACTCCTTGTCATTCAGAACGTTATACAAAAAGCCAAGTTTATGATGGAGCAGTAGATTCTGGATATGCTAAAATAGATATATATCCAACTCCTGAAGTACGATACCCTGATGGGTTTGATGTAAAAAAAACAAAAATAGTTTGTCAAACAGAGAGTATTAAAATCCAAGCTGATAATTATGGAAATAGTTTAAGTTCAACTAATAAAAGAAAAATTTACAAGTGGGAATATAAAGATGTAGTAAATAAAGTTAATCAAGCAACACCTGGATATCAAATTTTACTAGATGAAATTGATAGATTAAATGAAAGATTTAGAGAGTGTTTAGATAATGACGGAGGAGGTGGAATTGATCAACCATTCTTAAAAAATAATAAAGATAAAAATAGGCCTCCAGGAGGAAGATGTAATTATTGGTTTGAAAGAGTAAAAGAAGCTGCTGAAGAAGCACGAAATTATTCACCTAAATTTGTAAAAGTTGCTAAATGGAAACCTCTTAGAAATAAGGAAGGACAAAGGGTGATAGATGTAAAATTATCAGATATTTATACTAGTACATCTGATCAAAAGAAAGCATTAGAAGGAGTGACTATACCTATAAGGGTCAAGCCATCTTGTTTAGAGGAATCTAAAATTCCTAAGGATAAAAATAATAGTGTTAGTATTCAATTTTTACCAGAGCCCCCCAAAGTTTCTAAAGCACCTAGTTTTAATGCTCCAACTTGTTCTTATGATGAAGTTACTGGGTTTACTATATATTTTGACAGGCAACTCTATACAGGAGAAGTTTTAAATATTAACTTAAAAAGACAAGATGATTTAAACGCGAATTTATTTATTTCAAGAGGTAAGAATGTTGGAATTAATAGTTTACAGAGAGTAAATGATAATTTATATAAATATAATTTTACTAAAGAGCCTGGAGCTTTAGGGATAATCGATGGAAAATATAAAATTTTTGTTACTGGGAATAGACGTGCATCTAATGGAGCGCTAATCAAAAATTGTGTAGAATTAGAGTTTCCAAAATCAGGAACTTACTCAATTAGCACACCAGCACCAGTAATTTTTAATACAGCTTCTGTACAAAAACACCAAGCTTGTTTTGGCGTAAAAGATGGTGAAATAAAAATTACAGCATCTGGAGGTTCAGGTAATTTGAAATATGTCTTGAATGGAGTGGAGAGTGCTGACACTTTTTCAGGAACAAAAATAATCAAGCCTTTAAATCCTGGTAAGTATACTATAAAAGTAAAAGATGATAAAGGTTGTTTTGCAAAAGATTCTAGTGGAAAAGATATTATAAAAAATGTAACAATAAATTTTGCAACAGAAATAAAACATAATAAAGGGACAGTCATAGATACTGGATTTCCTGGCGCAAGCAGTGGTTCTGTAAAAATAAATAATGTTTGGGGAGGTAGCCCAATTAATGGAACTAGTTACAACTATGAAGTTCTAAGTTCAGCAAATGTAAAACTTAAGTCAGGAATTATATTAGCTTCAGGAGGAACTATTTCAGGTTTACCTAGTGGGATTCATAAAATTGTATACATAGATGCTAATGGTTGTAGGGTAACTTACCCACTTTCTAAAATAAATGATCCATTACCTATATCCGCAACAATAACTTCTACTAAACCAGATTGTATTGGAAATAAAGGGAATATATTGATTAATTCAATAAGTGGAGGTTATGCTAAATACTCTGTAATTATCAAGAAAGGAGGTATTACAGTTAGTAATTTAACAAATATTGAAAGTACAACATCTGTAAGCGTTATAGCAGGAGAGTATTCAATTTTAATAAAAGACACTAGACAAGGTAAATTAGAAAAAATAATTAAAGTACTTCCACAGTCAAAAATTACAATAGACAAGGTTGATATAACCTCACCAATTAAGTGTTTTGGAGAAAAAGCAACGGTAGTTGTTTCTGCTTCAGGAGGAAAATCATCTAATTACCAATATGCTATATGGAAAGGAGCTAGTACAGTTTGGAAAAATACAAATACATTTGATTTAGCTCCAAGTAGTAGAGATTATGTGTTTAGAGTAAGACATAAAGAAGTTACAGGGTGCTTGTCAGCAGTATCTAACCCTATTCCAATTAAAGGGCGTGATCCTATAGAGGTATTAAATGTAAAAGTAAAGCACAATGATATTTATGGAGCAGAGCAAGGTGAGATTAATTTAAAATTAGATGGAGGAATACCTAATTATAAGGTTGTTTGGAGTAAAAAAGGAGAGCCAACATTTACTAAGACAGGAACTAATATAAAGGAACTAAAAGCAGGGTTTTATTCTGCATTTGTAAGAGATAATGAAGGCTGTCAGCTTAATTCAGCCGAATTACTTAAAGTTACTGATGTTGAAGTAAAAGAAAAACCTCAGCTATTAGTATCGTTAGATATTTCAACTCCTATAAAATGTTATGAAGGGAGCGGGACAATTCTAGCTAAACCAATAGGAGGGTCTGGGAACTATTCATATAAGTGGTTGAAAAATGGGATAGTACAATCTAATACAACTAGTATATTTTCAGATGCTTTTAAAGGAGATTATAAAGTTGAAGTTAATGATGGACATACAATAACAAGTTCTTCAATTACATTATCAGATCCAACACAAGTAAAATTAAACATTGTTAAAAAAGATATTTCTTGTTATGGAGAAACTGACGGATTAATACAATTATTACCTCAGGGAGGAGCAGGTGATTATAAATATTCTTTAGATAATAAGAAAACATATAAAAGTGTAAAAAATTTAACAAATAATACCCTTTCTAATTTAAGTAAAGGAAATTACACTATTTGGTTAAAAGATAAGGAAGGATGTGAAATAGTTTCAGGAATCAGTACTTCAATTATAGAACCATCCCAAATAGAAATTACTAAAAGAAATATAACTAATAATTCAATTATAGGAGGTAGTATTGGGAGTATCTCAATAAATGTTTTTGGAGGAAAAGAAAGTTATAGTTATGTATGGACTAAACAAGGAGATTCGTCTTTTAGTAATAAAAATAGAGATATTTCAGGGTTATTAGCTGGTGTATATCAGGTTGAGGTTTTAGATGCTAATAACTGTTTACAAATAGCAACTTTTGAAGTTAAGGAACCAAAGCCAATTGCCGTAACTATTAATCAAACCAAAGAAATAACTTGTTTTGGAGATAGTACAGGGGCATTAGTTGCTACTGTTACTGGAGGTTTTCCTTTAAATTCAACATCTTCAGATTTTACCTACAAGTGGTTTAAACTTGAAGCTGGTATAAAAACTAGTATAAATTCAGATTTAAAATTAGATGCTATTCATAGTTTAGAAAAAGGAAAATATAGAGTAGAAGTTAATGATGTGAAAGGAGAAGCTAGTTTTGCAGAGATAACTATTACTGAACCAACTAAATTAGAAGTATTATTAAAAACTAAAACTAATGTAAACTGTTTTAAAGGAAATGATGGACAGATAGAAATAAATATAAAAGGAGGTACACCTAATTATTCTTATAAATGGACTAAGGAAAATGATACTAACTTTTCTTCTTTAGATAAAGATTTAGTTGATATAAAATCAGGTCTATACACAGTTGAGGTTACAGATGATAATGAATGTAAAACAATTTTAAGAAACATAGAAATTGAACAACCTAGTGCTGAATTGGTAATTCAAGACTTTAAAATAGTTAATCTGAAAGGATTTGAAACAAACGACGGTAGTATAGAGGTGAATATTGCTGGTGGTACTAAAGATTATACTTACAGTTGGAAAGAAAAAGGTACAACTACTAGTTTAGGTATTAAAAATAGTATTGATGGATTAAAAGCAGCTACATATGTGCTTACAGCTAAAGATAAAAATGATTGTACTATAATAAAAGAGTTTGAAGTAAAACAACCTCCCAAATTGGTGATAACAAGTATTGAGCAAACTGGAGAAATAATATGTTTTGGAGATGCAACAGTTGATTTATTAGTAAATGTAGAAGGAGGTACATTGCCTTATACATATAAGTGGATACGAAAAGGAGAAGACAAAGAACTTTCTATAAAATCTAGCTTAAAAGCAATAGGAGGAGGGACTTATATTATAGAAATAATTGATGGCAATTTAATAAAAACAACTAAAGAGGTAACAGTTAATCAACCAGAGGCGTTAAGTTTTGGAGCTATTGATACGGTAGATGTTTTATGTTTTGGAAAAGCAACAGGAAGTATATCGGTTGATGTATTAGGAGGTATAAAGCCTTATACTTATAGTTGGAGTAATGGTAAAGTAGGAGCTTCAATTCAAGATTTAGTAGCAGGCGATTATACCGTTACAGTAATAGATAAAAACTTGTGTGAGATAAAAACTACAGTTGAAGTTAAGCAGCCTTTGGTTGGTTTATCTATAGCAACAGAAGAAAAAAGGGACGCAACAGGTTTTGGATTGTCAAACGGGTATATAAAAGTAAAAGTATCAGGAGGAACGCCAGATTATGTATATCAATGGAAAGATGAATCTGAGCAAATATTAACAAGCATTACAAATGAACTTTCAAATATCAGCGCAGGAACCTATGAATTAACAGTAATAGATAAAGGAAACTGTATAATAAGTTCAACTTATGTAATTGAAGAACCTGCAAAGTTAGAGGTTGATGTAACTGAAGTAAGTATTTTATGTAATGGAGAACAAGGAAAGTTAACAGCATCTGTAAAAGGAGGTGTCCCTCCATATTCATATCAATGGAAAGATAATTCGGGAGTATCTATATCTAATTCATCTTTTATAGAAGTTATTTCAGGAATTTATTCTTTAGAAGTAGAAGATGCAAACAAAAATAAAGTACTTATATCGTCAATAGAATTAAAAGAACCAGAGGCATTAAGTTTTGGAGCTATTGATACGGTAGATGTTTTATGTTTTGGAAAAGCAACAGGAAGTATATCGGTTGATGTATCAGGAGGTATAAAGCCTTATACTTATAGTTGGAGTAATGGTAAAGTAGGAGCTTCAATTCAAGATTTAGTAGCAGGCGATTATACCGTTACAGTAATAGATAAAAACTTGTGTGAGATAAAAACTACAGTTGAAGTTAAGCAGCCTTTGGTTGGTTTATCTATAGCAACAGAAGAAAAAAGGGACGCAACAGGTTTTGGATTGTCAAATGGGTATATAAAAGTAAAAGTATCAGGAGGAACGCCAGATTATGTATATCAATGGAAAGATGAATCTGAGCAAATATTAACAAGCATTACAAATGAACTTTCAAATATCAGCGCAGGAACCTATGAATTAACAGTAATAGATAAAGGAAACTGTATAATAAGTTCAACTTATGTAATTGAAGAACCTGCAAAGTTAGAGGTTGATGTAACTGAAGTAAGTATTTTATGTAATGGAGAACAAGGAAAGTTAACAGCATCTGTAAAAGGAGGTGTCCCTCCATATTCATATCAATGGAAAGATAATTCGGGAGTATCTATATCTAATTCATCTTTTATAGAAGTTATTTCAGGAATTTATTCTTTAGAAGTAGAAGATACAAACAAAAATAAAGTATTTATATCGTCAATAGAATTAAAAGAGCCAGAGGTATTAAGTTTTGGAGCTATTGATACGGTAGATGTTTTATGTTTTGGGAAAGCAACAGGAAGTATATCGGTTAATGTATCAGGAGGTATAAAGCCTTATACTTATAATTGGAGTAATGGTAAAGTAGGAGCTTCAATTCAAGATTTAGTAGCAGGCGATTATACCGTTACAGTAATAGATAAAAACTTGTGTGAGATAAAAACTACAGTTGAAGTTAAGCAGCCTTTGGTTGGTTTATCTATAGCAACAGAAGAAAAAAGGGACGCAACAGGTTTTGGATTGTCAAACGGGTATATAAAAATAAAAGTATCAGGAGGAACGCCAGATTATGTATATCAATGGAAAGATGAATCTGAGCAAATATTAACAAGCATTACAAATGAACTTTCAAATATCAGCGCAGGAACCTATGAATTAACAGTAATAGATAAAGGAAACTGTATAATAAGTTCAACTTATGTAATTGAAGAACCTGCAAAGTTAGAGGTTGATGTAACTGAAGTAAGTATTTTATGTAATGGAGAACAAGGAAAGTTAACAGCATCTGTAAAAGGAGGTGTCCCTCCATATTCATATCAATGGAAAGATAATTCGGGAGCATCTATATCTAATTCATCTTTTATAGAAGTTATTTCAGGAATTTATTCTTTAGAGGTAGAAGATGCAAACAAAAATAAAGTACTTATATCGTCAATAGAATTAAAAGAGCCAGAGGCATTAAGTTTTGTATCTATTGATACAGTTGACGTTTTATGTTATGGAGAAGCTACAGGAAGTATATTGGTTAGTGTATCAGGAGGTATTGAACCCTATGTATATACTTGGAGTCATACAACTATAAATAGTAATCAATTAACAAACTTGGCTAAAGGTGTATATCAGCTTAGAGTAACTGATAAAAATGGATGTTTTATAAGTGATAATTTTATAGAAGTATCTGAACCTGATTTGTATGAAGTTTCAGAGACAAATCTAGTAAGACCTTCTTCTGATTTAGTCAATGATGGTGAGATTAATATTAAAATAGTTGGAGGAGAAGCTCCTTACAACTATTTATGGAAAAATCAAGACGGAACAACAATAAAAGATGAAAACACATCACAGAAAAGTAGTGAAATAACTAATTTGGATGAAGGTACCTACACCATACGTATTACGGATAATAAAGGGTGTATTACAGAAGAAACATATAATTTGGCTAACCCAGGTGAGTTATTAGTATCAGTAGAACAACTTCAAGAAATAACTTGTTTTAATAACAATAGTGCTGTTTTAGATGTTATTACAATTGGAGGAGCAGGAGGAAATAAGTACACATGGTATAATGCATTAAATGACACTATTGTTGGAACTAAAAAACAATTAACAAGTATTTATGCTGGAAGTTATTATGTTATTGTAGATAATGCTGAAGGAATAAAAGAGAAAAGTGCTATTTTTGAAGTAAAAGAGCCTACAAAAATTGTACTAGATTTTACAACAACTAATGTTACTTGTTTTGATGAAGCAAATGGTAGTTTTACTTTTAATGTTGAAGGTGGGAGTATGTCTTATACATATAGATATGCTTTTGAAGGAGGAGTTTTTTCAGGTTGGCAGTCTGTACCTTCCAGTAATAACGTTGAGGTTGAAAACTTAAAACCTGGAAATTATAAAATACAATTAAAGGATAGTAATAATTGTTTTGCTTTAAATGATAGTGGAAATGATATTTTTGAAATCCAAATTACTCAGCCAGAGCTTTTAAAAACAAATACAGATTTATTACTTAACCCTTCTGGTTATAAATTAAAAAACGGAAGTATAGAAGTTTCAATTGAAGGCGGAACAAAACCTTACACTTATATTTGGACTACTAATACAGGAGTAACGTTGCCTACAAGCCTAAAAATAGAGAATTTGCCAGCTGGTAACTATAGATTAGATGTAGAAGATAGTAAAGGTTGTAAAATAAAAAAGGATTTTAAACTTACACAACCCGATGAATTAAAACTTACTCTTAATCAAACAGCAATAATTAGTTGTAAAGGAGAAGCTGATGCTACATTAAAAGTTAATGTAATTGGTGGAGTTAAACCTTATTCATATCAATGG
The DNA here is from genome assembly GCF_964036645.1 of Tenacibaculum sp. 190524A02b. Taxonomy (NCBI): domain Bacteria; kingdom Pseudomonadati; phylum Bacteroidota; class Flavobacteriia; order Flavobacteriales; family Flavobacteriaceae; genus Tenacibaculum; species Tenacibaculum vairaonense. Next base: position 1,033,179 of record NZ_OZ038525.1, read on the forward strand.
TATAAAGATGGAAGCTCTACAATTATTTCAGCAAATGAAACTTTGAAAAACGTGATTGCTGAAACTTACTATGTGATTATAATAGATAAAAATAACAATAAGTTACAGAGTGAAAAATATACTATAACAGAACCAAATACTCTAACACTAGAGCTAAATGCAGATTATGTTGGGTGCGGTAGAGCAAAAGATTGGGATGTAAATAGTTTAGTTAAAGGAGGAACTCCTCCTTATAATTATTTGTGGAATACAGGAGAAAAGACTAAGACTTTAAAAAATGTTGTAGCAGATAAATATGAATTAACTGTAGTTGATAAAAACGGATGTAGGGTAGTTAAAGATATACAATTAACAGCTCCTGATGTACTCCGAATAAACACTAGAACAATTAATAACCCTTCTGGTTTTGGACTAACTAATGGTAGTATTGAAGTATATTTAACAGGTGGAACTACACCTTATAATTATAATTGGGAAACCAACACCGGTTTAGTATTACCTGAGAGCTTAAGTTTAAAAAATTTACCAGCAGGTAGGTATATATTAAATGTTGAAGATAATAAAGGATGTGCTGTTTCTAAGATATTTGAGTTAATAGAACCTGAACAATTAACCGTTACTATTTCTCAGACTGCAATTATTAGTTGTGAAGGAGAGAATAATGGAATGTTACAGGCTAAGGTAACAGGAGGTGTACCAGGTTATATTTATTTATGGTATAGAGAAGGGGAAACTTCTGTATTATCATCTAGATCAACCTTGAATAATGTGTCTGCAGGTAATTATTATGTTGTTATTAATGATATTAATAGAAACGAGATAAAAAGTAATACATATAAAGTAACAGAACCAAACATTTTAACATTGGAATTAAGTGCTGATTATGTTGAATGTGGAAGAGCCGAAGATTGGACAATAAGTAGTAAAGTAACTGGTGGAACTCCACCTTATAATTATTTATGGAATACTGGAGAAAATTCTCAGAATTTAGAAAATGTTAAAGCAGAAAAGTATGAGTTAACGGTAGTTGATATTAATGGATGTAAACTAACTAAAGAAATTGAATTAAAAGCTCCTGATGAATTAGAAATAAATCTAGATAATTTAATCCATCCAACTGGCTTTGGTTTATCTAATGGAAACATTAAAGTAGGTATAAAAGGAGGTACTTCTCCCTATAATTATAGTTGGGAAACACCAACAGGTAACGTTATACCAAATACATTAAATATAGAAGAAGTTTCAGCAGGAGAATACTTGTTTAATGTAGAGGATAGTAAAGGATGTAAAACTTCAGTAAGTTATGTATTAGAAGAGCCAGATAAACTAGAGGTAAAATTAACTCAAATAGCTATTGTACGTTGTAAAGGTGACAACACAGCAAGGTTACAAGCAAATGTTTTAGGAGGAGTATCACCATATACCTACCAATGGTATAGAGATGGAGATACAAGTATAATAAGCAAAGAAAATATTTTGAAAGATATTTCATATGGAACTTATTATGTAAATATTATTGATGCTAATAATAATAAAGTTGAGAGTATAAAATATAATGTTTCTGAACCTGAAACATTAACTATGGAATTAAATGCTGATTATACAAATTGTGGTACAGCAAATGATTGGAGTATTATAAGTAAAATAGAGGGAGGAACACCTCCTTATAATTACTTATGGAACACTGGAAATACTACTTCAAAATTAACAAATGTTAAAGCTGCTACTTATGAGTTAACTGTAGTCGATGCAAACGGGTGTAGGGCAAATAAAGATATTCTAATAGAGTTACCTGAAAAATTGGTAATAAGTAATGATGAATTAAAAAATGTAACGTGTTATAGAGGTAATGATGGTAAAATAAACATTGATGTCAAGGGAGGGTTACCACCATATAGTTATAAATGGAATAATGAAGAAACAACAGCAATAATATCTAATTTACAAGCAGGAGAGTATTCTGTTACAGTTACAGATATTAAAGGTTGTAAAATATCAAAAACATATATAATAGAAGAGCCAGATCTAATAACAGTTGATTTAGGTGATGATATTACATTGTGTAAAGATCAGTCTACTATAATTGATGGAACTATAGATGACGGAAAGACTTATTCTTGGACTTCTGATAATGGGTTTATAAGTTCAGAACCAATAATTGAAGTAGCTGATGCAGGAACCTATACAGTGAATATAATTACAAATCAAGGTTGTGAGGCTTCAGATACAATTGTTATTAATACATTAAATAATGATATTGATGCTAACTTTATTGTATCAACACAAGTATTCGTCAATGAAAGTTTTATTGCAGCAAATGTTAGTTCTCCATCACCAGATCAATCAGCTTGGTTGCCTCCAATTGAGGCAAAAGTAATAGAGGAAGGAACTAATTATATTGAGTTGTTATTTGAAGAAGTAGGTGAATATGAGGTAACTTTAATAACAACAGTAGGGGACTGTGAAGAGGTGATAACCAAGAAGGTATTTGTGGTTGAAAAAGAAGTTGATAATTCAGTTAGTCAAGATAATAGTAATCAACCAATGATTGAAGAATTTGTTATTTACCCTAATCCATCTTCTGGTGAATTTAAATTAGATATTAAACTAAAAGAAGAACATAATATTAGTGTACGAATTTTTGCAATGCAAGGAAATAATTTTATTGACATGAAGAAAGCTAATGGAAAAAAGGAATACACATTGAACTATAATTTAAGCTTAGTATCTGGTGTTTATGTTGTTTTAGTAGAGACAAAAAAAGAACGCTTGGTGAAAAAAATAATTATAAAATAATTTTCTTTTAATAAAAACTAATAGAATTTTAGTACAAGTTAAAATATCAGTTATTAATAAAAGCTTTTTAAAACCTCTTTCAGAAGAGGTTTTTTTATTGAAAAATAATTCGTATTCACCTTAAATAGAATTGTTTTTTTTGAGAGTTTGGTTGTTTTAACAAAAAGCACACATGGAGATTTATCAAAAATTAAGAAAGCTAATATTTAGAACATTTAATTAAACCTTAGTTCAATTCCTTATATCGAGTTCATGTTAAAGACTAAATAAATATGAAAAACATTTGAGGTTTTGGGGTATTTAGTAACAAGTTAAGTTAGATTAATTAATTGTTTTGTCTAGTATGATTTCATATCTAATATTTTGGCATAGAAATACCGAATGAAAACTTCCTATACTAGTTTTTATATGACCTTATAATTTATTATTGTTTTAGTAGTAATAATTAAATTCAACTCAGTAAAACCTCATATTAGTATTTAGAGAGTAAAATTAAGAGTATTTAATTTTTTTAAGATAAAAAATACCCTCTTTGAATATTCAAAGAGGGTATATAAATTAATGTTTGAAGTTTATTAGTTTTTGATAAACTTTTTAACAGCAATTTGATTGTTTGTTCCTTTTATTTTTAATGTATAAATACCACTAGGTAACTTTGTTACATCAATTTTAGATAAATTAGAAGTTAAAACTACTTTTCCCAAAGCATTGTATATAGTATTATTAGAAATATCAATATCTTTTGATGTTATTGATATCATATTACTTACTGGGTTAGGATAAATATGAACTTCTTTATTAAAAAGAACGTCGATAATATTATTAGTAGCGTCACTTGGCTTTAAGTTTTCATCATAAACTTTAGTTACCGTACCATTTCCTCCATTAGTAATATACATATTACCTAATTTATCAACTTCTAAGTTTCTAGGCTCATCTAAATTTGTAGTTACATAATCAGAAGTTTCAGCAGTTTTAAGGTCGTATTTAACTATTTTGTTGTAATTCCAAGCATAAGTAGTAAAATAAACAGCATCATTAACAACAGTAACTCCTCTTATAGCAGCATATCCACTAGCTAGTGTTGTTTTTGTACCACTTGGAGTAACTTTAAATAGTTTACGGTCATTTCTATCAGTAACATACATATTGCCATCTTTGTCAAAAGCAGCACTTTCAGGAGTAAAGAAACCATCAATTACATCTGTTTTAGTCTTATCAGAATTTATTTTAATTACTTTTTGATTATTTTCTGACACGTAATATAGAGAGCCATTATTAAAAGTAACCCCGTATGGAGAATCTCCAAAAGCATCTACATATTCACTTAGAGTTCCTGTAGCGTTAGCTTCTAAAATTTTACCCCTATAAGGTTCTGCAATAAAAAGTTTATTATTAGTATCAAAAACAATATCATTAGCTCTAAAACCAGTACTTGCAAATTGAGTTTTTGTACCATTAGAAGCTATTTTGTATATTTTTCCAGAATCATGTTCAGAAACATACACTTCATTATTTGAGTTAATACCAATACCTTCTAAAGAAGTAAACCCAGTAGCAAATTCTGTAATAGTGATCGGTGTAACAGTCTTAGTAAAGTTCACGCCAATAACTTTAGAAGCATCCATAGTAATAACTATAGGGTTTGTGTTACCTGAAGCATCACCAGACCAACTATCAAACTCATATCCATTATTAGGAACCGCAGTAATAGTAACTTCTGTACCATACTCATAGTTTCCATTAACAGGATCAGGACTTATAGTAAGGGAACCGTTTTCAATATTAGTAACACTTAAAGTAGTTTGTATTTTACTAAAATTAGCGGTAATATTCTTATCTCCATTTATAGTAATAGAAACTGGACTAGAATTCCCTGTAGCATCACCAGACCATCCATCAAACTGATATCCAGTTTCAGGAGTAGCCGTTAATGTTACAACAGTACCGTATTCATATTTTCCATTAGTAGGGTTTGGGTCAGTAGTAATTGTTCCATTTATAGCATTGGTTACTAATGTATGCTTTATTTTACTAAAGCTTACTCCAATTACTTTAGATGTATTCATAATTATAACTATGGGATTTGAATTTCCAGTAGCATCACCAGACCAGCTATCAAATTCATAACCACTTTTTGGAACAGCAGTAATGGTAACTTCTGTACCGTATTCATAATACCCATTAACAGGTTCAGGGCTTATAGTAAGGGAACCATTTTCATTATTTATAACACTACTTAAAGTGGTTTGTATTTTGCTAAAATTAGCTGTAATATTTTTATCAGTATTTATTGTGATAGTTAACGGATTAGAGTTTCCTGTAGCATCACCAGACCATCCATCAAATTGATATCCAGTTTCAGGAGTTGCAGTTAGTTCTACATTTGTTCCATAATCATAAGTTCCATTAGTAGCATTTGGATTAGTAATAATTGTTCCATTTGTAGCAGAGGTAGTCAAAGCATGCTGAATTTTACTATAATTAGCAGTAATGTTTTTATCAGCATCCATTGTAATGATTAACGGATTGGTATTTCCAGTAGCATCACCTGTCCATCCATCAAATTGATATCCAGTTTTAGGAGTTGCAGTTAATGTAACTTTTGTACCATTATCATAATTTGTATTATTTGAGTTTTCTGGAGTTGGAGTCATTGTCACATCTCCATTATCATTATTAATAGTTAAGGTATAAACATTAGAACAATCTAAACTAAAACTGGTATGAGTGTCAATATGTGTCCAATTAGTTTTACTATAATTTACATCATCAACAGTAATACATGTTAAGTTTGAATTTAAATTGGTCAAAGGTGTTAAGTTAGTATTGTTTCCGTTAGCTAAATTTAGCTCAGTTAGTGAATTACCTCTAACATCTATAGAAGTTAATAGTGCGTTACTAGTTATATTTAAACTAGAAAGTAAGTTTGAAGAGCAATCTAACTTAGATAAATTAATATTTGAAGAAATATCTATACTCGTTAATTTATTTACATGACAAAATAGCTCATTTAAGTTTACTAATCCATTTATATTTAAATTGTTTAGCGCATTATAACTACACCATACCTTCTCCAGTTTGGTATTAGCACTTAAGTCTAATGAAGTCAATTTAGTTTGTTGACAATATAACTCGGTTAACTCTTTATTGTTTGATAAATTTAAGTTAGCGATGTTAGTATTAGAGAAAGATAATTCTTTTAAAACGGTATTACTAGTTACATCAATAGAAGTAATTGGATTATTAGAAATAGCAACTCTAGTTAGATTAACATTTTTAGATAAATCTAAGGCACTTACGTTAGAGTTTTGACATGAAAATTCTTTTAAAGCGGTGTTATTCGAAATGTCAATAGATGTAAATAGCTCACTACTACCACAAATTAATTTCTGTAATAATGAATTATTACTAATGTCTATAGAGGTATATTTATTACCATAACAGAATAGTTCTTTTAATTTTGTATTATTAATAATGTCAAGTTCATTGAGTTGATTATTAATACAATGCAGACGACTTAAATTTATATTTTGAGAGAGATCTAAACTGGTAAGCTTATTCTTAGAGCAAAACAGATCTTTTAAATTAATAAAAGCTTCAATACCAGTTAGGTCAGTTATGTTTTTGTCTTCGATACTTATTGAGCTTCTATAGTTATTGGCTTCATAAACTTGAATTTCTGAATCTCCATTAATATTTATAGAAGTATTATTTACAAGATAAGTTTTAAAATTAGCGTCCGGAATGTTTACAATATTATCGTTAGAACAATTGTCACTGTATGCTGTTTTATAATCCTTTTGCCAGTAGAAACTTGTTGGGGCTACAAAACCATTGTCTAATTGAATACAAAACAGGTTAGGGTTATTTTTTAAAAACAATGTATGTAGATTAGTATTATTCCCGTTGGCAACATTAATGCTATTTGACAGAGTATTATTTTCTAGGGACAAATGTGTTAAGGAACTAAGTTGAGAAGCATCAAAAGAAGTAATTTTATTTTCATTTAAAAATAATTGCTTTACATTTGAGGGGATTACAGTTATTGCAGTTAATAAATTTTTACTTAAAAATACTTCCTCTAAAAGAGTATTATTACTCAGATCAATATTAGTTATTTTATTATTATTAAGGTTTATTCTAATAAGGGCTGTATTATTAGAAAAGTTTACCGTTTCTAATAAATTATCATAGGCATGTACTGTTTTTAATTTGGTGTTTTTAGATAAATCTAAATTTGTAATCTTATTCTTTGTAATAGATAAAGAGGTGATGTTAATGAAGGCTTCTAAACCAGTTAAATCTTCTATATCACCTTCACCAACCCCTAAATTACCTGTGAAGTTTTCAGCTTCAGAAACTTGAATTTCGCCATCACCATTAGTATCTATTGTATCATGATGATTTATTAAAGCACTTTTAAAACTAGCATCCGGAATGTTAACAATTTGTGCATTCATTAAATATGAAGCAAATAAAAAAAGGAGAAAAACATAATGCTTTTTCATATGTATGTAGGTTTAAATAAATTAAGGAGCGAAAGTATTAATTTTTACCTTAGATAAAATAAAAAAGAAGGTATAATTGTTAAAATAGTACCTTCTTTTTATAAAATGTATAGCGAAACCCGAGTGATTAAGGGATATTCAGATATTTATGCGTTTGTAAAGAAATTCGCCATTTTGGGTTTTTCATCACATAATCAATGATTAAAGGTGTCATTTTTTCCTTTTTACTCCACTCAGGTTGTAAAAATAATTTACAGTTAGCATTAACTTTTTCTGCTTGTTCTTCAGCAAATTTAAAGTCATTTTTATTATGAATAATCATCTTTAACTCATCAGCTTCTTCATAAGATCGTTGTAATGGAAGTTTAGTCTTTTTAGGTGACAGACAAAACCAATCCCATGTACCTGAAAAGTCATAAGCTCCAGAAGTCTCTATGTGAGTTTTAATATTATTTTTTTGTAATTCACTAGTAATATAATCTAAGCTCCACATAAGCGGCTCTCCACCAGTAATTACTACAGTTTCAGCATGCTTTTTAGCATTGTTTACAATAATATCGGTTTGTGTTGGTGGATGTAATTTTGCATCCCAGCTCTCTTTAACATCACACCAATGACAACCTACATCACAACCACCAATTCTAATAAAATAAGCGGCAGTGCCTGTATGGGAACCTTCACCTTGTATGGTATAAAACTCTTCCATTAAAGGAAGCATTTCTCCTTTATTAATTAATTCTTTCGTCTGTAAATCCATCAACTGCGTTACATTAATTAAAATAATACGATTCTAAAATAATTTTTGCAAAGGTACTTGTTGGAATATTAATTTGAGTTGTTTTTTCAAAAAAAGTAAAAAAAGACCTTTTTAAAAGGTCTTTTTAAATCATAAATAAAATTACAAACTAGTTATCTAATTCTTTTCCTAAAACTTCTATTTTTTTTATTTTTAAAATATGATTTATATTTTTTGATTTAAGTACAACTTTTACTTGTATTTTTCCAGGAGTTGTAACTGTAAGGTCTTTATGAATTTTAATAGCCTTGTGACAATCTTTATTTGTGTTGCCTACAAGTGTATGACCCGAATCATTTCTATTAATTAGTATAAAGTTTCCAAGATTTACCACTTTCCAATAAACGTCAATATATTCATCATTTTCAAGATTTCCTTCAGTTTCTATAACAACAGAAAGATGTGTTTGTGGAAAGGCAGATACATCAATTTCTTCTGAAGTCCAAGCTAATTCTCCTTCAGTATTTGCTACATTAAAGCTAGGATTAAAAATGGTTTCATCTGTAAAGTTATTAACAGCTGATAGTAAGGTGTTTGATGTGTTTATAGCTGTAGCATCAATAGTCCATTTAGTAAAAGAATCAGTATAGTCTCCTTTTTTCTCTATAGAGCCGTTGGTAATATCAATACCAGTTCCGTTAGAATATGTAGAGAAATTTTCAACCCAAATTTGTTTAGATGGTTTAAAAAAATCTGTTGTTTGAGCTGTTAAATTTGTTGTAATTATGATAGCAATAAAATATATTATTTTTTTCATTTTGATTAGAGTCTTTATTGAATAACTAGTTTGTTTACTTGTTCTGAAGTACTGGTTTTTACTTTAATTAAATAAATTCCTTTACTTATATTTGAAAGTGATACCTGGTTGTTTGGAGTACCAACTTTTCTTTTTTCAATAACTAATTGACCTCTTACATCATAAATACTAATACTTTTAATTATTTCTTGAGTATTGATAGTCAATTGTTGATTACCAGTTATTGGATTTGGATAAATGGAAACTACATCTAAAGAATCTTCATCAACTTTTAAAGTTGATTGTTTTCCAAAAACTTTTACATCATCTAGAATGAAATTTTCACTACTAGCGCCATTTTTAAAAGTCACTTTAATCTTTAAAGAATTTGAACTGTTAGGAATACTGAAATAGACCTTTTGAAATTTAAAATCTCCATCTTTGTCGCTTGTATTACAAAATTCATCGTTTATAGTATCTCCTTGTAAAGTATGAATATCACTCCCAAAGCCTTTCCAATTTTTAATTAAAGTATAATTCATGCCATTATCAGTACTATAACTTACATTTATATAGTCAGAAGTTTCATGGTCTCCTGTTTCATCGATTGACATACTAACACTAACGTTGGTAAAACCACTAATATCAATGGTTTCGGTAATCCAGTTAATATGACCACCTTCGGGGGTTTTTATTTCAGAACCATGTGTGTCTTGAACTCTGAAATGAGGATCTAAGTAATCTCTAGTTCTAAAAACAGCAGCATAATCTGAGAAGTTTTGTAGAGAAGCATTAGAAGCATCAATAGTCCATTTAGTAAATGACTCCTTATAATCTCCCATATAAAGCCATTTGTTGGTAGTTCCTGTGGCGCCATCGTCACTTTCTCCTTCAATTCCAGAAGGAATTTGATAGTTATTAAAGTTTTCTTCCCATATAGTTTTAAAACTTTGTTGGGAATACCCTGTCAAGGCACCTATTAAGGCACCACATAGTAATAGTTTTTTCATGTTAATAATTGATTTGAATTAATTGTAACAAGTAAAACAAACAAAAATTAGTTTACCCTATCTGTATGGGTAGTATTTTTACTACATCGAATTACTTAAACCGATATAAAATTGTATTTTATATTTTAAAAATTGTTGAAAACCAAATAAATATGTACCTTGTTTTTCATCAGAAAAAAAAGTGTGTTTTTTTTATCATGCAAAATCCTTTTTTATTTAATGATATTTGCTTTTTTTTGAAATAAATTATTACGGTTACTATGAGTGATTCAACTAAATTTTTAAACTATATAAATCAAGGATATAGTTGCAAAGGAGATTTTATTACGTTAGGAGCAGGAATGCTAGGGGAGGATACAATTACAAATGCGCTAGTAAATATTCCTTTAAAAACGTTGAATCGGCATGGATTAATAGCTGGAGCTACTGGTACTGGAAAAACAAAGACATTACAAGTTTTAGCTGAAAATATGTCGGAAAAGGGGATTCCAGTTTTGTTAATGGACGTAAAAGGAGATTTAAGTGGTTTAGCACAGGCTAGTCAAGGACATCCTAAAATAGATGAACGTCATGAAAAAATAGGAATTCCATTTAATGCTAAAGAGTTTCCTATTGAAGTTTTAACTATTTCAGAACAAGATGGGGTTCGATTAAGAGCAACTGTTTCTGAATTCGGGCCTGTACTATTATCCAGAATTTTGGATTTAACTGAGACACAATCTGGTATTGTAGCTATTATTTTTAAGTACTGTGATGATAATCATTTGCCATTGTTAGATTTAAAGGATTTTAAAAAAATGCTTCAATTTATAACTAACGAAGGGAAAGAGGAAATTCAAGAAGAATACGGGAGAATTTCCACAGCAAGTACGGGCGCTATTTTACGAAAGTTAGTAGAGATAGAACAACAAGGAGGTGATTTGTTTTTTGGGGAAAAATCTTTTGAGGTTGATGATTTAACTCGTATTGATGAAAATGGAAGAGGAGTGATATCTGTATTGAGATTGACAGATATTCAAGATAAACCAAAGCTGTTTTCAACTTTTATGCTACAGTTGTTAGCAGAAGTATATGAGACTTTTCCAGAACAAGGAGATAGTGGAAGACCAGAATTGATAATTTTTATTGATGAAGCTCATTTAGTTTTTGATGAAGCTTCTAAAGCATTGTTAAGCCAAATTGAAAGTATTGTAAAATTAATCAGGTCTAAAGGAATAGGACTTTATTTTGTAACTCAAAACCCTAAAGATGTGCCAGAAGATGTCTTAGCGCAATTAGGGATGAAAATTCAGCATGCATTAAGAGCTTTTACAGCCAAGGATAGAAAAGCCATTAAATTAGCAGCTGAGAATTACCCAGATTCTGAATATTACGATACAAAAGAAGTATTGACACAACTAGGGATTGGTGAAGCATTAGTGTCTGTACTTAATGAAAAAGGAATTCCAACGCCATTGGCTAGAACCATGTTAAGAGCTCCTATGAGTAGAATGGATGTGTTAACAGAAAAAGAATTACAAGAAGTATTAGATAATTCTAAGTTAATTTCAAAGTATAACAAACTAGTTGATAGAGAAAGTGCTTATGAATTATTGAATGATAAAATAAAAAGAATAAATAAAGAAAAGTCGGAAGAAGATGAAAGAAAAGAAAGAGAAAAAACAAGAAAAAAATCTTCTTCAACAAGAAGTAGAAGCACAAGAATGAATCCTGTAGTTAAAGTTTTAACTAGTGCTACTTTTATTAGAAGTGTCTTTGGGATATTAAAAAAAGTACTTTAATAATATACTTTTAAATTAGGAAAAACGTTATAATTAAAATAAATTTCATGATTAAACTATATAGAATAATAGCCATACTACTAGTGTCTATAGCTTTTGTGCAATGTAGTAAAAATAAATATGACATTACAAAAGGTAAAGTAGGCGCATTAACAACTAAAACAACAATTACAGAACTAGAAAAAATGTTTGCAAATGATTCTGTGGTTAAAGTACTGAGTGAAGGGGCTAAAGGAGAAAACTTTTTTCAAGAAGATGATAAATATTTCATTTATGAAAAAGGAGGTAAGCATTTGTTAACTATCATCCCAAAAGAACAATTAGACTCAACATCAACAATTAAAAGTATTGAAATTTTTGATGATAGATACCAAACAAAATCAGGATTAAATATAAATTCAACCTTTCAAGAGATAAATGCTAATAATAAAATTAGTAAGGTTGAGTCTACATTTTCTTCTGCAACATTGTTTATTGATGAGTTAAATGCTACTATGGCAATTGATAAAGAAGAACTAGGATTAAAAGATTTTAGTACACAAAAAGTAAGTATAGAACAAATTCCAGATTTAGCAAAAATCAAATCCTTTACAATTTGGTTTAACTAACTAAATAATATAAAAGCCGAAAATTAAGTTTTTCGGTTTTTCTTTTTTATGAGAAAAAAATATACAATTCAAACAAGTCCATTTATCGTTCCTACAACGGATGGTAAACTAATTGCTGAACACTTTGGTAATGCAACTACTAAAGAGTCAAAAATTAGTATTGCACACATGAAAGCCCCAGCTGGTTGGAGTGAACCTTTTCAAACACCAAAATTTGATGAATACACATTCATTATTAAAGGAAAAAAACAATTTAATATTGATGGTGAAATTGTAACTTTAGAGGCAGGGCAGTCTATAAAAATAGAAAAAAACGTTAGAGTTCAATATTCAAACCCGTTTAGTGAACCATGTGAGTATTTGGCTATTTGCTTGCCAGCTTTTTCTCTAGACTTGGTAAATAGGGAAGAAGAGTGACCTGTTATAGAGTAAAGATAGTTAATAAAATACCTAATAGTATCACTGCAAATTTCTGAAAATTAAACTTATGGTTTTCTGAACTTTCAAATAAAATAACTGTAGAAATATGTAAGAAAATTCCTATTGTAAAAGCCATTATTTGAGAATGGAAGTTATGAAAGAAATCTACTTTTTCTGAAATTAAAATACCTAAAGGACTCATTAAAGAAAAGACACCAATAAAGGCAATCATTGTTTTTATAGAATATTTAGCTTTTACTAAAAAGGTAGTTAAAACAATTGCGATAGGTATTTTATGTATAAAAATAGCCCATAGTAAATTATGTTCATGATCACCATGGTCATGTATAGGTAATCCTTCTGTAAAGGCATGAATACATAAACTAACAAATAACAACCAAGGAAATTTATTTTGATTTTCATTTACATGAACATGTCCATGTTCTGCGCCTTTTGAAAAAGATTCTAAAACTGATTGTATTAAAATTCCTATTAAAATTAAAATACCAATTTGTTTAACATTGTTAGTGTGATTATAAACTTCAGGTAATAAGTGTAAAACGGTAACAGATAGTAAATAAGCTCCACTAAAAGCTAATAATAAACGTACAAATTTATTAGAAGGTTTAAGAAATAGTACAAAAATAGAACCGATTAATACAGATATAATTAATAACAATGAACTCATTCGGCAATTAGTATAAGTCTATCAGAAGTGTTAACATTAAAATTATCTAAGTTATAGTTTCCAAAAACATGTCTTATTTTCAAGTCTGCCTTGTTAAAGTAATCTTGCATTTTTTCTAGACTTAAAAACTTAACCTTTTCGGTATAAGTATGGTTTTGTCCATTGGCATGAAAAGAAATATGTTTTAATATAAAACCATCTATAATTTCTTTTTTAATAGAAAACTCTATTCCATCTATTAATTTTGTTTCTTGTGGTACTAGAGAGGATTTAACTTTTTCAACATTTAAAAAGTCTAAGACTAAAACACCGTTAGACTTTAAACCATTTTTAAAATTAGATAATACAAGGATGTCATCCTTGTCATCGTCAAAATAACCAAAACTTGTAAATAAGTTGAAAATAGCATCATATTTATTCTCTATAGGTTTTCTCATGTCCCATTCTTCAAATTTTAATGATTCATTTTCAAATTTTTTTGCATGAAAAATACTATTACTGCTTAAGTCACCACCTCTTACATTAAATCCCAGAGAATTGAGATATACTGAGTGTCTACCTTTACCACAAGGAACATCAGCTATAAAGCTATTTTTTTTCAAATTTAGAAAAGAAGTAATATTTCGCATAAAAAATTGCGCATCATCATCATTTCTATGTTTATATAAAATATGATAGTATGGTGTGTTAAACCAAGAAGTAAACCAATCCTTTTTTGTATCCATAATTAAAGAGTCTGCAAAAATAAGCAAATCTTACGTTTTAAAAGAGGAAAGAATAAAAATTCATAACTACATAAATAAGCAGTACTTTTGCATTGAAATTTTACAACAATTTATGGAGAAAGATTTTAAAATGACTGCTATTACTATGGCAGGACTTGAAGGCGTATTAGCCGATGAATTAAGAGCATTAGGGGCGAGAGAAGTAAAAGAAGGAATTAGAAACGTTGCTTTTAGAGGTGATAAAGGGTTTATGTATAAGGCAAATATAGCTTTAAGAACTGCTATTAGAATTTTAAAACCAATAAAAAGAAGTAAAATTTTTGATGAAGAAGATTTGTATGAAGCTATTCAGCGTATAAAATGGGAGCGTTTTATTGATGTAGAAGGAACGTTTGCTATAGGTGCTGTTGTAAACTCAAGAAATTTTACATCTAATTCTCATTACATTAGTTTAAAGTCTAAAGATGCTATTGCAGATTATTTTGTTCACAAATATAAAAAGCGCCCGAATGTAGATTTGAAATATCCTGATGTTAAAATTCACATTCATATTCATAAAGAATGGTTAACAATATCATTAGATTCCTCTGGAGATTCATTACATAAAAGAGGGTACAGAAGTGCCACTAATATTGCACCTATAAATGAAGTTTTAGCAGCAGGTTTGTTACTTTTATCAGGATATAAAGGTGAAGAAAATTTTATAGATCCAATGTGTGGTTCTGGTACAATTTTAATAGAAGCAGCAATGATAGCAAATCATATTCCTGCTAATATTAACAGAAAACATTTTGGTTTTGAAAATTGGAAAGATTATGATGAAGATTTATATTTTGTTATTCAAGATTCTTTATTAAAGAAAATATCAAGTTCACATTTTAAAATTATGGGGTTTGATAAAGCTCCGTCAGCGGTTAGGAAAGCTCAGCAGAATATTATTAATGCAAATTTAGAAGAGTTTATAGGAGTACATCATGTAAACTTTTTTAACTCAAAAAAAGAAGTTTTTGGTAAAACAACTATTCTGTTTAATCCACCATATGGAGAGCGTTTAAATATAGATGTAGAAGAGTTTTATAGAAAAATAGGAAACACTTTAAAAAATAATTATAGTAATTCAACAGCATGGTTAATAACATCAGATATTCAGGCTTTAAAATATGTTGGATTAAGAACTTCTAAAAGAATTCCTTTAAAAAATGCTGATTTAGATTGTCGTTTTGTAAAATATGAATTGTATGAAGGAAGTAAAAAAGTAAAAGAAGATAGATAAAGAGTTATAAAAATAAAGACCACTTAGCTAAGTGGTCTTTATTTTATTATTTATTTTTTAAAAGATATTTGTTAAAGCTATTGCCATTTATACTAGTATATTTAGCATCAATGTCAAAACCAACATCCATATTGGTAATGTCAAATGTACCATGTACTTTAGTATATTTAATATTTAGGTCTTCTTTAAATTTTACATTTCTAAAAGAAACTCCATCATTAAACTCGGTATATTTAAAAGTAGCGCTTTCATTAAAAATAGCATCTTCAAAACTTACAAATTCTTTAAAGTCAGTGTATTTGAATGTTGCAGGCTCTTCAAAGTTTGTGTTTTTAAAAGATATTTTTCTTTCAAATTTAGCATATTTAAAAGTAGTATCATTTTTAAAATCACAATTAGCAAAATTAGCATCTTTTTCAAAATCAGAATATTTAAACATGGCTTTTTGAGAGAAAGTACAGTTTTCAAAAATAGCAAGATCTTCAAAGTTAGCTACAAAAGTATAACCACTATTTTCATGTGGTATATAAGCTAAAACATCGTCTTTGAAAGTACAGTTTTTAAAAACCACTTTATTTGTAATTTGGTTTTCAACAGTATTAGAACCACCATTATTCCACCATTTTTTACGTTTTGGTAATTTAGGTAGCTTTTTGTCTATAAATGTAAAGTCAATAGTTCCTTCAATGGTAACGTTAGAATATTCTATAGCTTCTTTGGCCTCTAGTTTTTTCATGATCTCAGAAGCATTAATTGTTTTCTGAGAAAAAACAGTAACTGTGCAAAGAGTAAAAACTAGAAGAGTAAATATATTTTTCATGATAAGTAATGTTTTAATATCTATTTGAAAGACACAATAACTTTTTGTTTTGTGACACTCTTGAATAAAAAAAACAGTATTTAGCTAACCTAAATACTGTTTTAGTATGAATATGATTTAAAATCTTAGTTTACTGAATCACTTAAACCAGCACCAGCTTTAAACTTAACAACATTCTTTGCAGCGATTTTAATTTCCTTACCAGTTTGTGGGTTTCTTCCTGTTCTAGCAGCTCTTTCAGATACAGACCAAGTTCCCCATCCAACTAAAGCAACTTTACCACCATCTTTTAATGTATTAGTAACGTTGTTAGTTAATGATTCTAATGCAGCTTTAGCAGCAGCTTTTGAAATTCCTGCGTCAGCAGCCATAGCATCGATTAAATCTGATTTGTTCATAATTTTAATGGATTTTAAAAATTAATTTATATTTTTTGCTAAATAGCTCAACAAATATAGACGGAATGCGGGATTGTGCAAGATTTAAGGTTAAAAAAACATAGTTTTGTTAATAAAAACCACTGAATTGTTAATAACCCTACTTGTTTATTTGTTTAAAAGTGTAATTCCTTATAAATAAAGGGCTAGAGCGCTATTGCATCTGATGAAAATTGATAACCGTTTAACAAACTTCTTGAGTCCATTAATTTTTTACCAGAAAGTTTAATTTCATCTATGATTAAAAAACCATCAGATACGGCTATTTTTATATCAGATTTAGTGGTTATTATTTTACCTATTTTATATTTATGATTCCCCAACTCTTTAGAAACCTTATAAATTTTGGCTGTAATTTCTTTCTCATTATTGTATATTGAGGTCCAAGCAGCAGGATAAGGATTTAAACCTCTTATGTGATTGTATATATCATTTAAAGATTTTGACCAATCTATTTTACAGTTATGAGGAAATAGTTTATAAGCTGTTTTCTCTTCCAAATCTGGCTGTTTAGTAGTTGTTACATTTCCTTTAGCTATTAAATCAACAGTTTCTTTAACTAAATCAGCACCCAAATACATAAGAGTGTCGTGTAATTCTCCTACGGTTTCATCTTCTCTAATACCAACTTCTTTTTGAAGAATTATTTCTCCTGTATCAATTTTATCATCAATAAAAAAGGTAGTAACACCAGTTTTCTTTTCTCCGTTTATAATAGCCCAATTGATAGGAGCAGCGCCTCTATATTCAGGTAATAAAGATGCATGTAAATTAAAAGTACCATATTGAGGCATATCCCAAACAGATTTAGGTAGCATTCTAAAAGCTACAACTATTTGAAGATTAGCATTCCATTTTTTTAATTCATTTTGAAAATCTTCGCTTTTTAAATTTTTAGGCTGAAGCAAAGGTAAATTTTGAGATAAAGCATATTTTTTTACTGCAGATTGATTCAATTTTCTACCTCTTCCTGCGGGCTTATCGGTAGCAGTAATAACTCCAACAACATTATAGTTGTTTTCTACTAAGTGTTTTAAAATGGTTACAGCAAAATCAGGTGTTCCCATAAAAACGATACGTAAATCTCTCATTATTATTTTATATAAAATTTATTGTAGTCAGTGATACCGATAATTTCATCGGCTAGTAATTTTCGCAAATTTATTAAAATGTCTTCTTCTTTTTCAGGAATAATAGTACAGATTTCTTTGGATGAAAGTTCAGTATGTTTCTTTATGCATTTTAATAAATCATTTTTTAAGTCTTTAATTGTGCTATTTTTTTGTTGTAAACAAACATCACAAATACCACATTTACCATTATTCTTTTCATCAAAATAACTTAATAACTGAATACTTCTACAAATAGTATCGTTTTTTACAAAATGAATTAAATCAGTAGTTTTCTTCTTTTTCTGATTAAAATACGCTTTTACATTTTTAGAAATTCTGTTAATAGTTAAATCATCTTCTCTTGGAATTAAAAAATGAAGGTTAACATTTTTAGAGGCTCTGTTGTAAGTTATGTATTCTTTAGTTTCTAAGCTTTCTAATTGATTGATAACCATTGAGGAAGTAACTCCTGTTTTTTTAGCAATATAAAACTCATTGATTTTAATTGGTTGTTCAAAAACACCACCATACATTCTTAATAAAGGTTGGATTATTTTTTTAGTTTTTTGATTGTTATTACAATAGTTAATGATTTGTTGACTTGACGTTAAAAATTGAATGGTTGAGTTTTTGGTGTAAAAATTTTCTAGTTCTATGATACCGTTAGCTATTAAAACTTGTATTGTTGTAGAAACTTTATTGGGTACAAAATTATATTTTGAACAAAAAGCTGAAAAATCAAAATCAAAAGAATCTAAATTATGTTCACCTTTAGCTATTTGAAAGTGTTGATATAATTTTTGATGAATAGTTTTTATCTCTTTTATAGTTGGATAGTTAGTTTGTTGATACTCTTCAAAAGAATCAATATCTGTTTTATTAGTTAAAATTACTGAAAACGCTTTTTTTTGATCTCTACCAGCTCTACCAGCTTCTTGAACATAATTTTCTATAGAAGAAGGGAGGTTTAAGTGAATAACAACTCTAACATTTGCTTTATCAATTCCCATTCCAAAAGCATTAGTAGCAACCATAATAGGTGTTTTATTTTGCATCCATTTTTCAAAAGCTATTTGTTTTTCATCCAAAGATAATCCACCATGATAAAAACTAGATTTATAGCCTTGAGCATTTAAATAATTACTAATTTCTCTTGTTTTATTTCTAGAGCTGACATAAACAATACTAGGGGATTTTATTTTTTTAAAGATTTGTTGCAGTTTATATAGTTTATCATCAGTAAAAAATACTTGATATGCCAAATTCTCTCTAAAAAACGACTTTTTAAAAGTAACAGGAGTTTCTAATTGTAAATGGTTTGTTATGTCAGAGAGAACCTTATTGTTAGCTGTAGCTGTTAAAGCTATAAAAGGTACATTAGGTTGTATTTCTCGTATCAGTTTTATATCTAAATATGAGGGTCTAAAATCATGACCCCATTCAGAAATACAATGGGCTTCATCAATGGCTACTAAATTAACATTTAACTGCTTTATCTTATCTTGAATAAACTTTGATTGTAACCGTTCAGGAGATAAATACAAAAATTTATAGTTTCCAAATCGTATATTATCAAACAACGTAATAATCTCATCTTGTGAACTACCCGATTTAATAGTTACAGCTTTTATATTTTTTTGCAATAAAGCTTCAACTTGATCTTGCATTAGTGCTATAAGAGGAGATACTACAATACAGGTTCCTTTTTTTAATATGGCAGGAACTTGGAAACAAATAGATTTTCCTCCACCAGTAGGTAATAAAGCAATAGTGTCTTTACCTTCTAAAACACTGGTGATTATCTCATTTTGAGGCTTTCTAAAATTATCATATCCCCAATAATTTCTTAAAATTTGTAGCGCCTCATTTTTGAGCATTCTTTTCTTATAATGAATTCAATATAAAGTTACAACGTTCTTCTACAGTCCCAAAAGGAACATCAACTATTTTATAACCAACTTCTTGGTAAGCTTCTCTAAGGTATTTATCTATCTCTACAGCTTGTTCAAATGACTCGTAACGCTCATTATCAGAAACATATATTTCTTTCCAAGGAGCTAGCATAAAAACTTTATCGTATAAATATTTATTACTTTTTTCTTTATAAATAGTAGGATAATCAGTTTTTAAATAATTCATATACGCATGAACATCAGGAATTCCTCTGTCAAAAAAAATAATTTTATTACTCTCTTTACAGGCATTTGTAAATTGTTCTTCTCTACCTTCTAAAAGCATTTGACTAAAAAGTAGCGGTTGCTCTAAAAATAATTGGTCAATACCTTCTTTTTGAGCTTTTAATGTTACCTCTCTAGAAATTTCAGGCATACATAAATACCCTCTCTTAATAAATTCATTTAGCACAGATGATTTCCCTGTGCCAGGACCTCCTATAAGAACTATTTTTTGTTGCATTGGGCAAAAATAGAAGTTTCAATTAATAAATTTAATAAATAGTGTAATTTTGTGTTTGATCTAATTTTTAAGAATTTTAAAAAAATATACTAAACAGTATAATTATGTCGGATAGAGAAGCGTTTTATAAAAAGTTAAAATCACAATTAGAAGAAACAAGTAGTTTTCCTACAAAATATTTATATAAATTTATTGTTCCTACTGATGGTAATCAAGTGGAAGAAGTTAAAAGCTTATTTGATAAAGGTGGTGCAGTTATAGATACCAAAAAATCAAGAACAGGAAAATATATAAGTATTTCGATTCATATAAAAGTTAATAGCTCAGACGAAGTTATAACATATTATAAACAAGCAGAATCAATTAAAGGAATTATTTCTTTATAAAACTAAACTTTATGAAAAAACAAATTTTAGGTGCAGCTCTATTGTTCAATGCCTTTCTAATAACAGGTCAGAGCAAAAATGAGTTATTTAGTATTAATAACAAATCAATCTCAGTAGCAGAATTCAAAAGAGTTTATGAGAAAAATTTATCACTTGTGGTTGATAAAGACTCCAAGGATATTGATAAATATTTAGATTTATATATCAATTATAAACTAAAAGTAGGTGAAGCTTACGCTTTAGGATTGGATACTATTAGTACATATAAAAGGGAGTTAGAAGGTTATAAAAAGCAGTTAATAGCCCCATACTTACAAGATAAAGAGTCTATAAAAAAATTAGTAAATGATGCTTACTACAGAACAAAAAATGAAGTTAGAGCTAGCCATATCCTAATACGTTTTACTCAAAAAGGAAAAGAACAAGATACAGTAGCAGCTTTTAATAAAATAAAAGAAGTAAGAAAAAGAGTGGTAAATGGAGAAGATTTTAAAAAAGTAGCTAGAGAAGTTTCTGAAGATCCTTCAGCAAAGTTTAATGCTGGAGACTTAGGGTATTTTTCAGCTTTTAGAATGGTGTTTCCGTTTGAAGAAAATGCTTATACAACTAAAATAGGTGAAGTTTCTGAACCATTTAGAACGCGTTTTGGGTACCATATTTTAAAAGTTACAGGAAAAAGAGAGTCAAAAGGACAATTTGAAGTTGCTCATATTTTACGAAGAGACCAGTCTATTGTTGGGAAAGTAAAAATAGACTCTGCCTATCAAAAATTACAAAAGGGTGTGGCTTTTGAAAGTGTAGTGAAAGAATATTCTGAAGATGTAGGAACAGCTCAACTAGGAGGAAAGTTACCTAAATTTGGAACAGGAAGTATGGTAGAGAGTTTTGAAAAAGCAGTACTAGAACTTAAAAAAGAAGGAGAATATAGTAAACCGTTTAAAACTAAATATGGTTGGCATATAGTAAAACTTCTTAAAAATTACCCTATTGCTTCTTTTGATGAAATGAAACAAGAGTTAGAAAAAAAAGTGAAAAAGTCAGCAAGAATGGGGTTATCAAAAGATGCAGTAATCAGCAAACTAAGGCAAGAGTATAACGTTAAGGTTAATAAAAAAGCATTAGTAGATTTTAAAAATAACTCAAAAGAAGGTTTAGCAACTCAAAAACTTGATAAAATTCTATTATCAATAAATAAAAAACAAATAACTCAAAAGAAATTTTATGATTTTATCAAATATAGAAGTTATAAAAATGTAGATAAGCTTTTTAAGGACTTTAAAAACAAAGAAATTATTGATTATTTTAAAGATGATTTAGTTAATAAGGAGCCAGAATATAAATATACTTTGTTAGAATACAAAGAAGGTTTATTATTGTTTGAGTTAATGCAACAAAAAATTTGGAAAAAATCATCAAATGATTCAATTGGATTAAAAAAGTTTTATGCTAGTAATAAACCTAAATACAGTAAAGAACTGGAAGAAATAAAAGGAGAAGTAATAAGTGATTATCAAAAGCAATTAGAAGATAATTGGATAAGTGAACTTAGAAAAAATAATGTAATTAAGGTTAAAAAGAAAGCATTAAAGAAGCTTAAAAAAGTATATAATCAATAAATAACTAATAATCATATTGAAAACCATTTATATATTATCTTGTTTATTTGTATTTGTTTCTTGTGATTTAATTAAGTTAAAAAAGCAAAGAACTAAAGCAGAGAGACCTATAGCTACCGTTTATAATGTGCATCTTTATAAAAAAGATGTAGAAAGCTTATTGCCTAAAAATTTGTCAAAACAAGATAGTTTAGTTGCTGTAAAAGGTTTGATAAACTCATGGGCAAAACAACAACTTTTTCTTAAAAAAGCGGAAGAAAATATATCGGAAGTTAATAGTATTGAAATAGAAAAGTTAGTTAACAGTTATAAATCAGGGTTGTATATAAATGGTTACAAAGAAAAATTAATAAAACAACAGTTAGATACGATTGTTTTAGAAAGAGAAATTGCAGATTATTATAACCACCATAAAAATAATTTTAAGTTAAATAATGAATTAGTTCAGTTTGATTATATTATTTACGGTAAAGATTTTTTAGATACAAAAGATGTTATAAAAAAGTTTAAGTCTGATAAAGAGAAAGATAACGAAGAATTAGAAAACTACTTGTTAAGTTTTAAATCTTATAGGTTACAAGACACAACATGGGTAACATTAGATTATTTAAAAGAAAAAATTCCACCATTTCGTAGGTATTCTAAACAAAAATTGTTAAAAAAATCCAAATTCATACAAAAAGAAGACAGTTTAGGAGTATATTTGGTCGCTGTAAAAAATATTTTGCGAAAAAACAAAACAGCTCCATTGAGTCATGTTAGTAATAGAATTAAGCAAATTATTTTACATAAACGGAAACTAGAATTAATAAGAGAGATTGAAAAAACGCTGATTAATGATGCTATTAAGAACAAAAATTTTAAAGAATACTAGCCTAATATTAGTATGTTTATTAACCCAGCTTACTGTAAACGCTCAAACTAAAGTAGATGGAGTGGCAGTAGTAGTAGGAAAAAATATTGTATTAGATTCAGATATTGATAAGTTTAAACAAGAAGTAAAGCTAAGAAGTGAAGGAAAGGTAGATATTTCTAATTGTGAAATGTTAGAAGAATTGATGCAACAAAAATTATTAGCTCATCACGCAATAATTGATAGTGTCACAGTAAGTCAAAATGAAATAGATAGTCGAGTTCAAAGAAGTATTGCTTTTTTTACTAATGAATATGGAAGTGAAAAAAAAGTAGTAGAAGCTTATGGATTTAATGATATTGAAGACCTTAAAAAAGAATTGTCTAGAGTTCAAAGAGAAAACGTTCTTATAGAAAAAGAACAACAAAAAATTACGGAAACTATTGACGTAACACCAGAAGAGGTAAGAGTTTATTTTAATGGATTAAAAGAGAAAAATGAATTACCAGAAATACCAGCTGAAGTAGAATTAGCTCAGATAATATTATACGCAAAAGCTACAAAGGAAGAAAATGAAAGAGTTTTAGAAAAACTTAAAAAATTAAAGAAGGAGATAGAAGAAGGAGCTAGTATTAAACTAAAAGCAATTATAAACTCAGATGATCCTGGAGTATCTCAAAACGGAGGAAAATATACTATAACTAAAGACAGCCCTTTTATTAAAGAATTTAAAGAAGTTGTGTTTTCATTAGATGTAAATCAGGTATCTGAGCCATTCAAATCTGCTTTCGGTTATCATATTATTCAATTACATAAGATAAAAGGAAATCAAAGAGTTGCATCACATATTTTAATGCAACCTGAAATATCGGATGAAAAGTTAAAAGAAACGAAAGAAAAATTAGAAAAAATAGTAACTGACCTAAAGGATAAGAAAATAACTTTTGAAGAAGCAGTAAATAAATACTCAGAAGATAAGGAAACTAAAAATAGTGGAGGTATACTAGTAAACCCTTATACACAAGAAACAACTTTTGAGTTAACAAGAATGCCTCCAGATTTATTTGGTCGTATTAGTGAATTAAAGCAAGGTGAATTATCTGACGTTTTTTATGATGAAGAAAGAGGAGGAGAGAAAATGTATAAAGTTATTTATATGAGAAAAAGAACAGACACACATAAAGCTGATATTGTAGATGATTACGTGAGAATGCAGCAATTTGCTTTAGCTAAGAAAAAAGAAGAGTCAATAACTAAATGGTCTAAAGAAAAGATTCAAGAAACTTATATTAAATTAGGTGCTGACTATAAAAAATGTGAGTTTAAAAAAGATTGGAAAAAGGAAAATAAGTAGTTAATAATTGAAAAATAAATATAGATCCACTTAAATTAATGATTCTTAAATCTTATTTTTGAGTGGATACTTTTTTATAAAATAAAATTTAATATGTCTGACGTTATAGCAGTAGATGCACTAGTAAAAAAATACACTCAATTACAACAAGAAATAGGTAAAGTTATTATAGGACAACAAGAAGCCGTTAACTTTACATTGTTATCTGTTTTTTGTGGAGGACATTCTCTGTTAATAGGGGTTCCTGGATTGGCAAAAACATTATTAGTAAATACAGTATCTAGTGCTTTGGGCTTGAATTTTAAAAGAATTCAATTTACACCAGATTTAATGCCGTCTGATATATTAGGTAGTGAAATTTTAGATGAAAATAGACAGTTTAAGTTTATTAAAGGTCCTATTTTCTCAAACATTATCTTAGCGGATGAAATTAACCGTACACCACCTAAAACACAAGCAGCACTTCTAGAAGCCATGCAAGAAAGGTCAGTTACAGTTGCAGGTCATCATTACAAGCTAGATTTACCTTTTTTTGTTTTAGCTACTCAAAACCCAATTGAGCAGGAAGGTACATATCCACTTCCTGAAGCGCAATTAGATAGGTTTATGTTTTCAATTAATTTGGAGTATCCAACCTTTGAGGAAGAGGTACAAGTGGTAAAAAACACAACTTCAGAGGTAAGTCAAAAGGTACAATCTATATTTTCAGCTTCTGAAATAATAGAAATTCAAAAATTAATTCGTAAAATTCCTGTAGCAGATAATGTAGTGGAGTATGCTGTAAGATTGGTTGGTCAAACTAGACCAAAATCAGAGAGTGCAAGTGAATATGTGAGAAACTATATTGATTGGGGTGCAGGACCACGTGCCTCTCAAAACTTAATATTAGCAGCAAAAGCTCATGCTGCAGTTTCAGGAAAATATTCTCCAGATATTGAAGACGTACAAGCTGTTGCTGTACCTATTTTATCTCATAGAATTGTGAAAAATTACAAAGCAGAAGCAGAAGGAGTTACTATAAAAGACATTATAACTTCACTTTTTTAATTTTAGGGTAATACTTCTAAAGGAAGATTGATTTTACTTTCATACTATTCATAATTTTATTGTTTCTTTGCATTTGCTAAGAGGTATAAAATTGTTATTATGAATAAAAAAAAGTTAATAATCCTAGATTTAGATGAAACACTTATACATGCTACAGAAAAACCAATAGATAATAATTGGAACTTTGAGCTATTTAGTTATAAAGTTTATAAAAGACCTTTTCTAATTACTTTTTTAAAAGAATTAATTAAATATTATAGAATAGCTGTTTGGTCATCCGCTTCAGATGATTATGTACATCAAATAGTTTCTAAAATTTTTCCTGAAAATTATCCTTTAGAGTTTGTATGGGGTAGATCAAAATGTACTTTAGAATTAAATTACACTAGTATTAACGAGTTTGGCTATCTAGATTATGATGATCATCTTAACTATACTAAAAAATTAAAAAAGGTAAAAAATAAAGGTTATGGAAATTTAGAAGAAATATTAATTATAGATGATACACCTATGAAGTGTAAACATAATTATGGGAATGCCATTTATCCAAAAGAATTTTTGGGAAATCAACAGGATAATGAATTAGAACTTTTGTTAAGTTACTTAATAAAAATACATAGAGAAAAGAACTTTAGAAAGTTAGAAAAACGATTTTGGAGAAAAGAAATTTGATTAAATGTTAAAATTTAATCTGTAACTATTTGTTAATAAGGTTTGTTGTGCTTTTTGAGTTTATTTAGAATATTTCCATGCCTTTTTTATTCGAAAATATAAGTAGTTTTGCTCGCTCAAAAAATAACAATTATTTAAAGTTAAGATTAAAATTATGAAAAAATTATTACTATTAGGAATGATGGCTTTTGGATTAGCCGTAAATGCACAAGAGGCTAATGGGCAAACTGAAAAAGGAAAATGGTTAATTGAAGCAAACACTAATTTTGGTGGAGGACATGCAGCAAATACAGGGTTTAGTTTAAATACACTTGATACTCCTGGTGGTTCAGTAACAAGTTGGAGTTTGGGAGCTGAAGGAGGTTATTTTGTAATGGATGATTTAGCTGTTAAAGTAGGTTTAGGTTATAGAGATTCAGGAATTAATAATGCCGATGGAACTTTTTCGTATAAAGTAGGAGCTAAATACTATATTAATAGTATGATTCCTGTGCAATTAGATTTATCAGGAACTACACCTGAAGGAGTTAGTCCAATGTGGTTAGGGTTACAAGGAGGTTATGCTATTTTCTTAGGAGATAATGTAAGTATTGAACCTGGTGTAAGGTATAACTTAGGAATTGGTGATGCAGAAGACGTAAATACTTTCCAGTTTAATGTAGGTTTCGCAGTACACTTATAATAATTAAATGACTAGTCCTAAATAACCGTTACAGTTATTTATTGATTAAATATATTAAACATCATCTAAAGTTATAGCTTTAGATGATGTTTTTTTTCGATATGATTTTATTTTCATAATGTTTTGTTGATGTGCTTGGTCAGGAGTTTTAAAATGACATGACCAATGCGGTCTTTTAGAGTTATAAATAGTTATTGATTGTTTTACTATTTTCTCCATTATCTTAATATCTAGATTTGTAGTATTGGTAAAGAACTCTTGTTTCAAGATTCCATTAACCCTTTCAGCTATGGCATTTTGATATGGATCATATGATTCTGTTATACTGCATTTAAGCTTTTGTTTTGACAAAATATCTTGATAGATGTTACTACAGTACTGTATCCCTCTATCTGAATGATGGATAAGTTCCTTCTCTGGATATACTCTGTTTTTTATAGCCATGACCAAGGCTTTTACAGTTGAGTTCACCGCTAAAGTTTTATCCAAATGGTATCCCACAATTTTCTTAGAATATGCATCTGTAATTAATGATAAATACATAGGTTTTTTACGGCTCCCTAAATAAGTAATATCTGCTACCCATACTTGTTCTGGTCGATTTACTTCCAAAGTTTCAATAAGATTAACATGTTTTCTAAAACGATGATGTGAGTTGGTTGTAATATGGTAACTTTTTTGTCGTTTTATCAATAGTTTATTAGCTCGTAAAATATCAAATAATCGATCCCTTCCTACACCTAAACTGCCTAATTCTTCTGAAAGAATATAATACAGTTTTCTTGTTCCAATTCTTGGCTGTTCCATTCTTACATCCTTAACCAACTCAACAACCTTATTGGCTATGGTGTGAGCTTTGGTAACTCTATAATTAGCTCGATAATACACCTGCCTACTAAACCCGAGTAATTTACAGGTGGAAGAAATACTTTCTTTCTTTTGTAAAACAAACATATCAATTACTCGGTTTTGGAGTTTTTTCTGATAGGAATCTTATACTCTTTCTCAGCTAAATCAATCATCATATCAAATAGTATCGCTTTCTTCTCTACTGCTGCTGCTTGAGCTTTTAAACGATTATTTTGCTTTTCTAATTGACGTAATTTTTGTTCTAACTCTAATAGTTTTTGTTCTGGTGATTTTGGCATAGTAGATGGTGTTTGATGATCCCAATCAAAGTTACCATATTTTCTTAACCATACTAAAACAGTGCTACGACCTTGAATCCCATATTTAAGTTGAGCCTGTTTGTAAGTTAGTTCGCCTTTTTCTACTTCCGATACAACCGAAAGTTTAAAACTCATAGTATAATCTTTCTGTGTACGTTTGCGGTAAATATTGTCATTCATAATGTTACATAATTGTGTAACGCTATTTCAGGACGAGACAAAACATTATATTTAAAAATAATAAAAAGAGGAAGTAATTTTACTTCCTCTTTTTATTTTATATAGGCTAAGATTACTTTTTTCCAAATAAACCACCTAGTAGTCCACCTAATAACCCACCGCCAGATTTTTGTTGATTACCACCACCTAAAACCATTCCAGCTACATCATCAATAACACTACCATCACCATCTGCATCTAAAATTTGCTCTAAAAAGCTTTGCTCTTTTTGTGTAGAACTACCACCTAATAAACCACCTAAAAGACCTCCAAGATCACCAGAGTTACTTATTCCGTTTTGCCTACTTTGTTTTCCTAATACACCCATTAAAATTGGTGCAGCAGTTTTTAAAATATTAGCAACAGCTCCAGCGTCTATTCCTGCTTTTTGACCAATTACTTGCTCAACTCCTTGTTGTTTGTTTCCTAAAACATGACCTAAAATTTTTCCTCCATCCTGAATAACATCAGCATTAACACCTCCATTAAATAAATCTCCAAGATTATCTAAAATACTTCCATCATGTTTGTTTGATAAAGCTCCCATTAACCCTTCAGCTCCTTCAGGTGTTGCAGCATTACGTTGCATTGCTTTCATTAAAACGGGTAACGCCATAGTTAAAACATTACTAGTTTTACTAGTATCTTGTCCTGTTGAACCTGCAACACCAGATATTATTGTTTTACCTAAGTCGCTTCCTAAAATGTCTAAAATTCCTGCCATGTTTTTGATTTATTGTTATTAAGATTAGTAAAAATATGTTCTCATTAAGTTCAGACACAAGTTACAAATTTTAAGTCACATTTTTTTAAATAATTATTTATACTTTTAGCCTTTTAAACATTAACCTATATTTATGAAAAAATTAGCACTACACTGGCAAATCTTAATAGGAATGCTTTTAGGAATTTTGTTCGGTTTAGGAATGACATTTATTGAAGGAGGTTCAACTTTTGTTGGTAATTGGATAAAACCACTAGGTACAGTATTTGTAAAATTACTTAAATTAATAGCGGTACCTTTAATTATAGCTTCTTTAATAAAAGGAATATCTGATTTAAAAGATATTTCAAAATTCAGAAATATAGGTTTGCGAACAATTGTTACTTATGTAGGTACAACAGTAATAGCTATTACAATTGGGTTACTATTAGTAAACATTGTAAAACCAGGAGATGGAATTTCTGAAGAAACAATCACAAAATTAACAGAAACCTATGCAAGTAGTGGAAGTGTAAAAGCAAAAATAGCTGAGGCAACTAAACAAAAGTCTAGTGGTCCATTACAGTTTTTGGTTGATATGGTCCCTGATAATGCTATAAAGGCAATGGGAAGTAACAAGTCTATGTTACAAGTAATCTTCTTTACTATATTTTTAGGTATTTCTATGTTATTAATAGGAGAGGAGAAAGCTAGTCCTCTAAAAAACTTTTTTGACTCTTTAAACGAAGCTGTTTTAAAGATGGTAGATTTAATAATGTTGTCAGCACCATATGCTGTTTTTGCATTATTAGCCAATGTAGTAGTGTCTTCTAATGATCCCGATTTATTATTAGCACTGTTAAAATATGCATTAACAGTTGTAGTAGGATTATTATTAATGGTTGCCTTTTATATGATTTTAGTAAGTGTATTTACTAAAAAGAACCCATTGTGGTTTTTAAAACAAATTAGTCCAGCTCAATTATTAGCATTCTCAACGAGTTCAAGTGCAGCAACACTACCAGTAACAATGGAAAGAGTTGAAGAGCATGTTGGGGTTGATAAAGAAGTATCTAGTTTTGTTTTGCCTGTTGGAGCTACTATTAATATGGATGGGACTAGTTTATATCAAGCAGTTGCAGCAGTATTTATTGCACAAGCATTGAGTTTTGATTTAACTTTTGGAGATCAATTGACAATTATATTAACTGCTTTATTAGCATCAATTGGGTCTGCTGCTGTACCAGGAGCAGGGATGGTAATGTTAGTTATTGTTTTAGAAGCTGTAGGTTTTCCTTCAGACAAATTAGCTATTGGTTTGGCCTTAATTTTTGCGGTTGATAGACCTTTAGATATGTGTAGAACTGTAATTAATGTAACTGGAGATGCTACAGTATCAACATTAGTTGCAAAATCTGTAGGGAAACTTGGAAAGCCAAATCCTAAAAATTGGGATGATAACTATGATGAAGTCAAATAAACTTCAAGTTTTAGAATTAAAATATTAAATTTAAAGAAGAAATTTTACATTTAAACTCTACCATTTTAGTCAGATGAATATATGTTTTTTAATGTATCCTTGGGAGGAAATAAACCCAGAAAAAGATTCTACATTAACACTTATCCATGAATGTGCCAAACGAGGTCATGGAGTAGCTATTTGTACACCTTCAAATTTAACAATTCGTAATAGTGTAACTAATGCTTTTTGTTCCATAATTGGAAGGATGGATAAAGTACCTTCAAGTATAAAATCATTTTACAAAAAAGCCGTTTTAAGAGAAGAAATGCTTCCTCTGGCTGGGTTTGACGCCATTTTTATGAGAGGAAATCCTCCTTTAGATCCACTAATGTTAAATTTTTTAGATTCTGTTAAGGATGATGTATTTGTTATCAATTCTGTAGAAGGAATGCGTGAAGCAAATAATAAATTATATACAGCTGTATTTGAAGATCCAGATAATGAGGTAATTCCTGTTACTCATGTATCAAAAAACAAAAGTTATTTAATAAAAACAATTGAAGAATCTGAGGCGGATAAAATGATATTGAAACCATTAAATGGATACGGTGGTTCAGGAGTAATATTAATAGAAAAGTCAGCAATGAGTAATATAAACTCTTTATTAGACTTCTATATTAACAAGAGTGATGGAGCTTCAGATTATGTAATTCTTCAAGAATATATAGAAGGAGCAGATAAAGGAGATGTTCGTATCTTATTATTAAATGGTATTCCTATAGGTGCAATGAAAAGAATACCAGGAGATAAAGATCATAGATCTAATATAACAGCAGGAGGTAGAGTAGAAAAACACAGATTAACTCCAGCCGAGAAAAAACTTTGTAAAAAGATAGGTCCTAAACTAGTAAAAGATGGACTGTATTTTGTTGGTATTGATGTAATAGGAGGTAAATTAGTAGAAGTAAATGTAATGAGCCCTGGAGGGATTACATATATAAATAAAGTTTCTAAAGTTAAACTTCAAGAAAAAGTCATAGACTTTTTAGAGAGCAAAGTGTTAGAAAAAAATGCTGCATTTAGAAGAATGACGGATTTAAAACGCAGAGTTGATGAAGCTTAAAGTAAATACTCCAATTGTAGAAGCTCAATGGCTTAATAAAAATATAGAAGCAAAAAATTTAATCATTCTTAATGCTACAATAAAAAAGGTAGGAACTACAGAGAAAAATAATAAGAAAGCAAAACAAATACCTAACACCATTTTTTTTGATTTAAGAAATGTGTTCCTAGATATAGATGCAGCTTATCCTAATACAATACCAACTGAAGAGCATTTTCAAAATGAAGTTCAAAAATTAGGGGTAAATAATGATAGTTGTATTGTTGTGTATGATGAAATAGGAACTTATTCATCACCTAGAGTTTGGTGGCTTTTTAAGGTGTTCGGATTTAATAATATAACAGTATTAAATGGAGGTTTACCTAATTGGGAACAAAAAGGTTATACTGTTGTTAAAAATAGTGAAAGTACTATCTCAACAAAAGGTAATTTTCAAGCAAGATACTCAACTGAAAAAGTTAAGTTTATAAATGATATCCAAAAAGCTATAAATGAAGAGAATACAACCATTCTTGATGCAAGATCTTATAATAGATTTAAAGCTATAGAACCTGAACCGAGAAAAGGTTTAAAGGGCGGACATATCCCTACATCAAAAAGTTTAGCCTATACAAACCTTCAAAATGAAGGGAATATGAAGTCAAAAGAAGAGCTAAAAGCTTTATTCCAAGAAAAAGATGTAATAAATAAAC
Organism: Tenacibaculum sp. 190524A02b; assembly: GCF_964036645.1. Lineage (NCBI taxonomy): Bacteria > Pseudomonadati > Bacteroidota > Flavobacteriia > Flavobacteriales > Flavobacteriaceae > Tenacibaculum > Tenacibaculum vairaonense. The sequence continues at coordinate 1,065,285 of NZ_OZ038525.1, forward strand.
CAATTATTTTTACTTGTGGATCTGGAATTACAGCTTGCATTTTAGCATTGGCATCAGAAATAATAGATATAAAAAATTACGCAGTCTATGACGGTTCTTGGACCGAATGGGCCAGTACACCAAACTTACCTATTGAAAAATAACAAATGAATACTTGGACAAAAGAAGAATTTAGAACCTATGTGCTTTTATTTGTAGCGCATTGTAATTATATAGAAGCTAAAGAGGAAAGTGATTATATAATTTCTAAAATAAATGAAGAACAGTATAATAAAATCCATACAGAAATTGTAATGGATGAAGATGAAAATGTGAAGCTTGAGAAGATTAAAGATTATCTTCTAGAAAATAAATACTCAGAAGAAGACAAAAAAGAGTTAATTCAAGATGTTAAAAATGTAATCTTTGCAGATGGAACTGTTGATGCTTTAGAGAAAAAGGTATTTAACTTCTTGAAAAAGATTTTAGCATAATGGAAAAGCTTTCAATTATACAAATAATTGAGAAAATAGAAAAAGAACAAGCTTTTGAAGCAGTGACATCCGATTATTCTTTTATGCTAAAGATAGAGGAGTATGTACCTTATGTTTGCGCAGCAATCCATGATGGGCACCAATTTAGAAAAGAGTTGTGGCATAAATGTACTCATACTGAATATGAACGATGGTATGAAGAAGATCCAGCAACAAAATATATGATTCACTCACATCCAATTGTTATTACAGGGTTAGATTCTAGATTTGAATATGATTTAAATAGAAGCCCAGAAACAGCTATATATAATGATGCTTGGGGTAAACAATTATGGCATATTCCCTTAACAAAAGAGGAAAAAAATAAAAGCTTACAAAAGCATATGGGGTTTTATAGAGTTGTAGAAGCTTTGATAAAAAAAATAGAAAGTAAGTTTACAACATGTTTAGTCTTTGATATGCATTCTTATAACTGGAAACGTTGGGAAAGAACGGTGCCAACATGGAATATAGGCACCGTAAATATAGATAATAAAAAATACGAGGATGTTATTGAAAAATGGAGAGCTACGTTAAATAGTTTTCACCTTCCAAATAAAATTGAATCATCAGCTAAAATCAATGATACTTTTCAAGGAAATGGATATTTTTTAAAGTTCATAACGCAAAACTTTAAAAATACCTTGGTATTAGCAACTGAAATAGCTAAAGTCTATTGTGATGAGTTAACTCAGATTATGTACCCAGAAGTAATAAATTCGGTAGAAAAGTCTTTAAAAATAGCAATAAAAGAAAACGCAAAATCTTTCTATAAACAACATAAGCTCTAAATACATTTAACAATATGGAAGTAAGTAAGGTAAATAAAGAATTACTTAAGATTGATAAACAAGTTGACAAATTAGTTAAGAAAATTGAGCTTTTAAGTTATATAAACCCAATAAATATAGAAGAACAAAAAGAGCAATTCTTTAGATCAAAGTATCTTACTGATCCAGTTTTTATATACCCAGAAACAGATTTTGATAAGTTTAAAATTCATCAAAAATTTTTTACACAACCCATTGAAAATATAGAAGACGAGATTATTAGGAATTTATACGAAGATGTAATTTACTATTACTCAGGCGTAGTTCAATGTATAGAAACCATAGGAAAAGGAAAAAAATTTTACTATAATAGTTTACATTCATTTGGTACACCAACAGAACAAGATGTTGAAAATGCTAAATTCATTTTACATTTTGAAGAAGAAGATAGTAACGATGAAATTTTTAAACCAGCTTATACAGCTAAACAAGCAGAAACTTTTTTTGAAGATTATGGTAAACGATATGATTTTTCTTTTCACATAAAAGAATCTTCAGCAATGGGAGCCATCGCTATGGTACTTAATAATATCCAAACATTAGTACTAAATAGCAATCATACTTTTTCTAAAAATGAAATGGGAATTTTAACTAATCATGAAATAGGAGTACATATGGTGACCACTATGAATGGTTTACTACATAAGTTAAAAATATTTTCCCATGGTTTCCCAAATAATGTTGAAACCCAAGAAGGCTTAGCTGTTTTTAGCGAATATATGTCAGGAAACTTAACAATTAAACGTTTAAAAGAATTAGCTTATAGGGTAATTGCAGTAGATAGTTTGGCTAAAGGATATTCGTTTTCTAGAACGTTTAGATTGTTACATAATTTTTACGATTTAGGAAAGGAACAAGCTTTTTACATAACAACAAGAGTGCATAGAGGTGGAGGTTTTACTAAAGATTACCTTTATCTAACAGGACTGAAAAAAGTGTATGATTTCTATAAATCAGGGCAAGATTTAAGTTTATTATTAACAGGTAAAGTTTCTTTAGAATACTTAGAAGAAATCAAACATTTATTGAAAAGTAATTACGCAGTCCCTTCAAAATACATAACGGATTCATATGCTAAAAACTTAAACTCTAATACTAAATTAGATTTTATTCTTGAGAATTTAAAGTAGTTTTAATTAATTTCCGAATTTGATTTTACTCGAAAACATTTTTCTTCACCTAAGAACATAGGATTTCCATGTTTTTCAGACCAAAAACCATCCAAGATGTCTTTAGTAAGGCATTTATAAACTACCACACCTTTATAAGTTTCATTATCATCTCCTAAATAATTGAAATTAATAACAAGAATAGCATCTTTATAAAAACCAGTTCCATGTTGTTCCTGATTTCCATTAATCAACCAATGAGCATTAATTCTCTTATTCTCGTCTAAAGCCAAGGTTAAAGTTCCTTTATAGGTGTTGTTATCTGCGTTTTGATTACTACCAATTAAGTTAAAAGTGCCAACTAAATCTTCAATTAAAACCATTATGAATTGTATAAAGAAAAAGGGAAGTTCTAGTAAAGAATTTCCCTTAAAGTATCTATTTATAAATTTTATAGTATTGAATTACGAGTACATTTTATCTCGTAACTCTTTAACTTTTGGATCGTCTAAATAATCATCAAAAGTAGCATATTTATCAATAACTCCTTTTGGGGTAATTTCAATAATTCTATTGGCTACAGTTTGTGCAAACTCATGATCATGAGTAGTAAATAAAACAGTACCTTTAAAATTAATCAAAGAGTTGTTCAAAGACTGAATAGATTCTAAATCTAAGTGATTCGTAGGCTCATCTAATAATAAAATGTTAGCTCTAGTCATCATCATTCTAGACAACATACAACGGACTTTCTCTCCTCCAGAAAGGACATTACTCTTTTTTAAGGCTTCTTCACCAGAAAAAATCATTTTACCTAAGAAACCTCTTAAAAATACCTCTTCACGTTCTTCTTCTGTCTTGGCATATTGACGTAACCAATCTACCAAATTTAATTCCCCGTTTTGGAAAAACTCAGAATTATCAGAAGGTAAATAAGATTGGGTAGTTGTAACTCCCCAACTATATTTTCCACTATCAGCTTTGATGTTATCAGTAATAGCTTGGTAAAAAGCAGTAGTAGCTTTAGAGTTTTTAGAAATAATAGCTACTTTATCACCTTTGTTTAAGTTAATATCTATGTTTGAGAATAACAATTCACCTTCAGCATCAGTCTTAGATAAACCTTCTACATTTAAAATTTGATCTCCTGCTTCACGATCTCTATCAAATATAATTGCTGGATAACGACGACTTGAGGGCTTAATTTCTTCTACATTTAATTTCTCAATCATCTTTTTACGAGAAGTAGCTTGTTTAGACTTAGCTACGTTAGCAGAAAAACGTCTAATAAATTCCTCTAGCTCTTTTTTCTTGTCTTCTGCTTTTTTGTTTTGCTGTGCACGCTGTTTAGCAGCTAACTGGCTAGATTCGTACCAAAAAGTATAATTACCAGAATAATGGTTGATTTTACTAAAATCAATATCAGAAATATGAGTACAAACAGCATCTAAAAAGTGACGATCGTGAGAAACAACAATAACCGTATTATCATAATTGGCTAAGAAATTCTCTAACCAAGAAATAGTTTCAAAATCAAGGTCGTTGGTAGGCTCATCCATAATTAATACATCAGGGCTTCCAAATAAAGCTTGCGCTAATAACACACGTACTTTTTGCTTTCCATCTAACTCTTTTACTTGCGAATAGTGAAAATCTTCCTTAATACCTAAGTTTGATAGTAATGCAGCTGCTTCAGAGTCGGCATTCCAACCATTCATTTCTTCAAATTTTACTTGAAGCTCTCCAATTTTTTCTGCATTTTCATCTGTATAATCAGCATATAAAGCGTCAATTTCCTTTTTTATAGCAAATAACTCTTTATTTCCCATAACCACAGTTTCTAATACAGGAAATTCATCAAAAGCATAGTGATCTTGAGAAAGAACAGACATTCTTTTACCTGGTTCCATATGAACTTGACCCGAAGTTGGTTCCATTTGTCCTGATAAAATCTTCAAAAATGTAGATTTTCCTGCACCATTTGCTCCAATAACCCCATAACAATTACCTTGAGTAAATTTGGTGTTTACCTCGTCAAACAAAACACGTTTACCAAATTGAACTGATAAATTAGAAACTGATAACATGTATAATTTTTTAAAATTCGCTGCAAAAGTATAAAATATATAGATGCTAAAAGAATTTGGATAGAAATATTTAAGATCATAAATTTGGCAGATTTTTAAATTCTTTTAACAACGAATTAACAGGTAAGTATATAATAGATATTTATTTTTGACTGTTGCTTTAATATGCACTGGATACAAGTATGAATAGAATTTTAGCCGCTTTTATATTAATGGTATCGATAACCCTCATAGGGTGTGGTGATAATGCTACCAAAATAAAACCTACTTGTTTTGGAGGTAAGATTATAAACCCTAAAGGAAAGTATGTTACGCTATCAAACAATAAAGATTTTACGGATACTATTTATTTAAAGAATGATAATACTTTTTTTGCTAAATATAAATCTATAAAAAAAGGTTTGTATTACTTTGAACATGGTCCGGAATATCAATTCATTTACCTAGAACCTAATGATAGTTTGTTATTACGTCTAAATACATGGGATTTTGATGAGTCTTTAGTTTATACAGGTAAAAATGCAGAAAGAAATAATCTTCTAATTGAAGCCTTTTTAGAACATGAACAAGACGACAAAGTATTTTCAAAAAGTTACTATTCATCAGAAAGTGTTTTTGTAGCTAAAATAGACTCACTTCTATTAGTTAAAGAGGAAGTATTAAAGAATTATGTAAATAAATACGCTGATAATTCTAAAGAATTTTTATCTATTCTTGATATTGCATTAAAATACCCTGTATATACAAAGCTTGAAAGGTTTTCTATAAAGAATATAATAAAAAACGATTCATTAAATTTAAGTGATTCTTATTTTGATTATAGAAAAAAATTAAAACTAAAAAGAGACTCATTAATATTTTATGGCTCATATTATAGGTATGTTCTTGAGAAAATATATAATGATGCTTTTTTAAAAGGGTATTCAGAAGAATCTGAAGACTTTGTTGTTCAGTTATTGCATAATATTGATGAGGAGATAGAGGATGAGACTACTAAAAATAAAGTTTTATACAGAACTATTAGACATCACTTTAATAAAAGAGTAAAAGGAAATTTAAGTAATAAAGCCTTTTTTACCTTCTTTAAATTAAATACAAGTATAGAAGATAAAAAGAATATTCAACGATTAATAAATGATATTAAACAAGTAGAGAATAATAAGAAAATGATGGATTTTAAGTTAGAGGCACCTACAGGTAATTGGGTAGATGCTTCTAAAATTATTAGAAATAAAAAATCTATTATTTATTTTAAAGATCCAAAAGCAAAATCAAGTGATTGGATTGCCTCTCGCTTTAACTATTTAGTTAAAAAATATCCAGACATAAACTTTGTATATGTAAATCCTAAAACTAAAGGGAGTTGCTTTACTAAGAAAATTCCGATTAAATATCAATATAAACTTCCTGAAAATAGTTTGGCTTATAATTTTTTAACTAGTAAGTTTTCTAGGTTAATTATTGTAGATAAAGATAATGTTGTTCAAAATGGTTACTCTAATTTATCAGCTTACGATATTGAAGAGCAGTTAAAAGAATTACAAAAAAATTAAGAACACAGCTTTTGTTTAGATAAAATAGTGTACTTTTGCGCCGTCCAAATCTCGTATAGAGATAGTTATTAGTTAATTACGAATTCATAGATGGGCATCTGTGGATTCATTAAAATTCACAACATGTCAACATTTTTAGAATTAGGCCTAAAAGAGTCTATTAATAAAGCTTTATTGGATTTAGGTTATGAAACTCCAACAGTAATCCAGCAAAAAGCAATTCCACAAATCATTGATTCTAAGCAAGATTTAAAAGCATTTGCACAAACTGGTACAGGTAAAACAGCAGCTTTTAGTTTACCTATTGTTGAGTTAATAAATACTGAAGAAAAAGTTACCCAAGCTATTATCTTATCTCCAACAAGAGAGTTGGCAGTTCAAATAGGAAAAAATATTGAAGATTTTGCGAAATATATTCCTGAATTAAAAACTGTAACGGTATATGGAGGTACTAACATAGAGCAACAAATAAAACAATTAAAAAAAGGAGCTCATATAGTAATAGGTACTCCTGGTAGAACAGTTGATTTAATTAAAAGAAGATCATTAAAATTAGGAGATGTTAAATGGTTAGTATTGGATGAAGCTGATGAAATGCTTAATATGGGGTTTAAAGATGAACTAGATAAAGTTTTAGAAGCAACACCAGAAACTAAGCAAACCTTGTTATTCTCAGCTACATTTCCAAGAGAAGTAGAAGCTATTGCAAGTAACTACATGAATAACCCTGCTGAAATTTCTTCAGGACAAAAAAATCAAGGATCTGATAATGTTACTCATGAATATTATTTAGTAACTGAAAAAACACGTTATCCAGCTTTAAAAAGAATTGCAGATATAAATCCTAATATATATGCTATTGTTTTTTGTAGAACAAGAAGAGAAACTCAAGAAATAGCCGATTATTTGATACGTGATGGTTATAGTGCAGATGCTTTGCATGGAGATCTTTCCCAAGCTCAGCGTGATAGCGTCATGGAAAAATTTAGAAAGAAAAACATTCAGATGCTTGTGGCTACAGATGTTGCAGCTAGAGGATTGGATGTTGATAACTTGACCCATGTAATTAACCATAAGTTACCAGATCAAATTGAAAACTATAACCATAGAAGTGGAAGAACAGGTAGAGCTGGGAATAAAGGAATATCTACGGTTTTAGTAACAAAGAAAGAAAAAGGAAGATTACGTCCAATAGAACGTATTTTAAAGAAACAGTTCATTCATACGCCAGTACCATCTGGTAAAGAAATTTGTAAAAAACAATTATTTCATTTAATTGATAGAGTAGAAAATACAGAGGTAAATGAGAGTCAAATTGATACCTTTTTACCAAGTATTTATGAAAAATTAGAAAACTTAACTAGAGAAGAATTAATACAAAAGTTTGTTTCTATTGAATTTAATAGCTTTCTATCTTATTATGAAAATGCTCCAGATTTAAATGATTTAAATTCAAGAGAAAACAGTAGAGGAAGGTCAACTAATGAAAATATGACTCGTTTCTTTATTAATTTAGGAAGAAAAGATAAATTAAATCCTGCAAAATTAATAGGTTTAATTAATGAGCAAGGTATTGGAGATAAAGTTGAAATTGGAGCAATTGATATTTTAGATACTTTTTCATTTTTTGAAATAGATAAAAATTTTGAGTCGAAAACCCTTGAGGCTTTTGGAGATAACGAACCTGATTTTAATGGTAGGAATGTAAACATTGAAATAACCAAGAGTGATAGAGGAGGAGGAAGACGAAGAAAAAGAAACAATGGAGGGTTTAATAAGTCTAGAAATGGATCTTCTTCAAATAATAAAAAGTTTGGAAGACGAAGATCATCAGATAATGGAGCTCCTAAAGCACATTCTGGCTTCGGAAGAAGAAGACGTAGTAAATAAAATATTTAAAGGCATCTGAAAAGATGCTTTTTTTACGGGATAAAAATAATAAGGGTAGATACTTTTCTATAAAAAACTCTAAAGTTAAAAGTGCTTAGATAGGTATCTACCCCGTTTCCCCTAAATTAAATATTTTGATATAACTTTACTTATCTTATAATTGGTGATGTAAAAATTGTTTTGATTCTATCTATAATTCCTTGTAAAACAGTAAAAATTGCATCCGAAGAGAAACCACCTATTAAAGCGAGTATACTCTTACTAAATAAATTAATACTTTTAGGATCTGAAGAATAAAAAGAAATAATTTCAGATAAAATTAATCCGGCAATAATGCCTAAAATAATTTGAGCTATATATGATATAGATTCTTCAGGAACCAATGTGCAACTCTTTAATGAGTCACTAACTTTTTTTAATAAAAAAAACAAAACACCTAAACCAGCAACAGAAGATAAAAAAGCTAAATTTAGTAGTAGTGAAATGCCATTATTATTCATAATTCCTTCATCTAAAGAATGATTGTTTACTTGTGGAGATAACCCTGTAATTATGAAAAGTAGAAGAAAGGTTAACGCTAATAAGATTAAATTTCTAACTAACGGAAGCTTATTAAAAATAGATTTTTTAGTTTCAGAAGAGCGTAATCTTTTAGTAAATTCTATAGATTTTGGTGTAGCAGGAGAGATGTTTTTTGCTAATAAATTATGTGCATTAATTAAATCATCAACACTACTATTCTGAATCAAGCTATTCACTTCTGTATTGATAATAATACCGTTGTAAATAGCATAAGAAAGCATATTGTTAATTTCTTTACTTAATTCATTAACAATTTGAGGTGAAATTCCTTTAACTAAATCTGAAGTTGGTTTGGTAGCTGTAGTCATAATTGTTAAGTTTTATTAAAATTAACTTATTTACACTAAATATATAAGACTTTTACATTAATAATTAATAGAAAATCACTCTTTTAAAGAGCGATTTTCCCGTCGTTTAATTAATTGAATGAATTATTCTGCAGATTTTACAGGAACATCATTTACTTCATGACTTCCATATGTAAACCCACCAATTCCATTCCAACTATTATCAATATCCATATAAGCTGTGAATTTTTCTAAGTAGCTTCCAATTGCTGGTGGTGGCACAGATACTACATATTCACCAGATAAGTTTACTATTTTAGTAACTTTACCGTAACCTGTAGCTCTGATAGTACCAGCTACATTTACTTTAATGCTAGGTCTATCAATTGCTTGAGTGATTTCAACAATACCAGAAACAGTGTTTCTTGATGGAGATACAACTAATGAAAAATGTGCTACAGGAGCTCCGGGTAGCCCAACATTTCCAATAGTTCCTTTAGCTAAATAAGCATCAGCTAAAGCTTTAGTTGCAGAAGAAGTTTCGTTTACAGTACTCATAATTTTAAAGTTTTTAAAATATTCCTACTCTTTTAAGTTGGTTTTTCGGATATCACCATTAAAAATCATAGTGTAGCTACGTAATGATTCATGAATTTCTTACTCAAATATATTTTTTATTCTATAACTTTTTATATTATTATCCTTGAACGTTAGTGATTTAAGTATGAGTGTAAACTTAGATATTAATATAAAATAATATTTATTTAAAATAAATCCAAATAAAATTTGGAGATTACAATTACTTGTATAATTTTGCCATTGAATTTTATTAAAATTAAATCTAAATAAAATGAAGAAGGTTATATTATCGATGTTAGCAGTATCCGCAATGGTATTTACATCATGTTCTGATGATAATAACGATCCAGGACCAACAAAACAAGAAGTTGTAGCACCAGCAACGTACGACTTTAGTGACGTTAAAGGAAATTCTAATGTGAGTTTTTCAGGGCAAGTAGCTCGTTTAAAAATGATTAACGAGTTAAAATCTGTTTTAGGGAAAAATACTAAAACTGAAGCTCAATTAGTTGAAATGTTTACAAATGGAACTGGTTTTCCAGATGAATTAGGAGTTAACGATTCAGGTAAAAAATTAAGAGAAACAGTTGCAGCAGCTACAAACTCTAATACTTCTTCTGTTGAAGAAGACGCTTTAAGAGTAAAAATTGATGGATGGTTAAAAGATCATGCTACAACTTTATATGCTAACTGGGATAAAGATGCTTCTGCTGGTATTGCAGGAAAAGTAGTTACAGGTTCAAGAACTGCCTATGTAAATGCTAAAGGTGTTGAATATAACCAAGCTTTTGCTAAAACATTAATAGGGTCTGTGATTGTAGATCAGGTAGTTAATAAATATGTATCACAAAAATATCTTGAGGATAACAAAGCTGGACATGAAGCAGGGACACCGTATAAAAATGATGATACTAAAAATTATACCGCTTTACAACATGGTTGGGATGAAGCTTATGGATATGTTTTTGGATTAGAAACTGATACTAAATCACCTTCTAGAGAAGGAGGTTCTTTATTAAATAAATATTTAAAGAAAGTAGAAGGAGGTAAAAAGTTTAAAGGTATTTTTGATGAAGTATACAATGCTTTTAAATTAGGTAGAGCAGCAATAGATGCTAAAGATTATGAGTTAGTTAATAAACAAGCTGAGATAATTAGAACAGAAATTTCTAAAGTTGTTGGGGTAATGGCTGTTTATTATTTACAAAAAGGTAAAGGTACTAGAGACGCTAATAAATTACATTCTTTATCGGAAGGATATGGTTTTGTAAAGTCATTACGTTTTGTTCATATTAATGGAAAACAAGTAGAAGAAAATCAAATTAAAGCATCAATAGAAGCTTTAGAAGCTGATAATGGATTATGGTCTGTAACTGATGATAAGCTACAAGAAATAGCTGATAGGTTAGCTAGATATTTTGGTTTCACAGCCGCTGATGCACTTAGTTTATAAAATCAATTTTTAGATGTTGACAAACAATTTTGTTAATATTATTTAGAATAAATTAAAAATAGCTATGTCTTTACATAGCTATTTTTTACTTTTGTCAACGTTTTCAAAAGAAAAGCAATTAATTATGAAAAAAATATTCTTTTTTAGTTTTCTTTTTGTGTTATTGAGCTGTGGTGGCTCTGACTCAAATGGAGGAGGAGAGACAGGAGAAGGGAATCCTGATAGTTTTAACAGAAAGGAAATGTTAGCCTTTTGGGCAGATCAAATAATTATTCCTGCGTATACTGATTTTAATAGTAAAACAAATGAGTTAAATAACTCAGTACAAGATTTTACGAAAACTCCAACTCAAAGTAACTTAACAAATACAAGAAGTGCATGGCAAGCTGCTTATGTTTCTTGGCAAAAAGTAGCTTTATTTCAAGTAGGTAAAGCGCAGCAGTTAAATATGGTTGGTAATATAAATACGATTCCAACTGATGTAGATAAGATTAAATCTTATGCTGAATCTGAATCGTACAATTTAGAATCTCCTAACTTAACAGCAGTACAAGGTTTACCTGCCTTAGATTATTTACTAAATGGATTAGGTACTGATCAAGAAACTATTGATTTTTATACTACAGCTACAGATGCAGCAAAGTTTAAAAATTATTTAAAAGACATTACTGAAAGGTTAAATAAGTTAACTAAAATGGTTTATGATGACTGGAAAGGTGCTTATAGAAATGAGTTTGTAAATAATGACGGGTATACAATTACTAGTAGTGTAGATAAGTTAGTAAACTTCTATGTAGTAGATTTTTATGAAAAACAATTTAGAGACCCTAAAATAGGTATACCAGCAGGTACCAAAACAGGGATAGCTGTACCAGAAAAAGTAGAAGCTTTCTATAAAAAAGATATTTCTAAGTTATTATATACAACTAGTTTAACTGCTATTAAAAATTTCTTCCAAGGAGTTTCATATTCTGGTAGTAAAGGAACTAGTTTACAACAATATTTAGAGTTTTTAAAACGTAAAGATTTAGCTGATGTTATAAACACTAAGTTCAATGCGTTAGAACAAATGTCAGATAAACTAAAAGATAATTTTCATGGCCAAATTCAAACAGAAAAAGTGGTGTTTTTAAATACTTATGATGCAATACAAGCAATATTAAAAAGCTTTAAGCCAGATATGATGAGTGCTATGAGTGTGATGAACACTTCTACGGATACTGATAATGACTAAAATTAGTATTCAAAAATACTTACAAAAAAATACGGATTCAGCTCCATTAGCTGTATTCCGTATTTTTTTTGGTTTATTAATGTTTATAAGTTTATTGCGGTTTTGGAGCAAAGGTTGGATTGAAGATTTATACATTAAACCAAAATTTTTCTTTTCTTTTTATGGTTTTGAATGGGTTAAACCTATAGGAGAATATACATACTTGCTATTTATAATATGTATAATAGCTTCTATTTGTATAACCATAGGGTATAAGTATCGCTTAGCTATTATTTCATTTTTTTTGTGTTTTACCTATATAGAATTAATGGATAAAACACACTATCTAAATCATTACTACTTTGTATGTATCATTAGTTTTCTTTTAACACTGTTGCCAGCCAATGCGTATTTTTCTTTAGATGCCAAATTAGATAAAAAAAAAGCTTTTCAAGAAATACCACGATGGACTATTGATAGTATTAAATTAATGCTATGTATTGTTTATTTTTATGCAGGTTTAGCTAAATTAAATTCAGATTGGTTATTGAGAGCTTCACCGCTTAATATATGGTTACCAATAAGAAATACAATTCCAATAATAGGAGAATTCATGCCTAAAACATGGTTTCACTTTGCCATGAGTTGGTCAGGAGCTATATATGACTTGACTATCCCTTTTCTTTTGATTTTTAAGCGAACACGAAAAATTGGATTCATTTTAGTAGTAGTATTTCACATATTTACAAGAATATTATTTTCTATAGGAATGTTCCCTTATATAATGATTGTAGCAACAATTATCTTTTTTGATAAGAAAGTACATCATAAAATTTTAGAGGTAATTTCTTCGTTATTTAAAATATCAAAAGAATGTTTTGATACTAATAAGGCATATATAAGTTCCAGAACTCAAAAAATAACTATTATTGCACTCGCAATATTTTTTACGATTCAATTACTTTTTCCTTTTCGATATTTACTATATCCAGGAGAACTTTTTTGGACTGAAGAAGGTTATCGTTTTTCTTGGAGAGTAATGTTAATTGAAAAAGCCGGATATGCCGAATTTAAAGTGATTGATAAAGAAACAAAGCAACATATATATATAGATAATCAAGATTATTTGACCAAAATACAAGAGAAGCAAATGAGTTTTCAACCTGATTTTATATTAGAATATGCTCACTATTTGGGGGATACTTTTAAAAAAAAGGGAATGAAATCGCCACAAGTTTTTGTAGATAGTCATGTAACATTAAATGGAAGGTTAAGTACTCGTTTTATAGAGCCTACCATAGATTTATATCAACAAAAAGATAGTTTTAAACATAAAAATTGGATTATACCTTTTAATCATGAAATTAAAATTAAAGGATTATAGTATTATTTTCATTTTACTTTTCACTATAGCTAGTTCGAGCTATAGTCAATACAAAATTTTTGGTAAAATAACTGATAATGAAGGAAAAGCTATTAGTAATGTAGAAGTTTACGTTGACGGAAATGGAAAAACAACTATTTCAGATAAATTAGGAGAATACGAAATAACTAATCTTTCAAAAGGGAAACATGAATTACTTTTCTTTTCATTTAATTATGAAATTTCAGAGAAAGTAATTGATCTAAGTAAAGCAAATACAAAGTTAAATATAACTTTAGAGAGGTTAGATGAACAGTTGTCTGAGGTTTTAATAAACCAACGTAAAAGAAAAATATTTAGCATGAAAAGTTTAAAACCAGTTGAAGGAACAGCTATTTATGCAGGTAAAAAGACAGAAGTAGTCCTTATAGGAGAAACAGTAGGAAATAGAGCAGCAAATAATGCACGCCAAATATATAGTCAAGTAGTTGGTTTGAATATTTATGAAAATGATGATGCGGGGTTACAATTAAATATTGGAGGAAGAGGATTAGATCCAAATAGGACATCAAATTTTAATACAAGGCAAAACGGTTATGATATTAGCGCAGATGTATTAGGGTATCCAGAAAGTTATTATACACCTCCTGCAGATGCTCTTGAAGAAATTCAGGTAATTAGAGGAGCTGCATCATTACAATATGGAACTCAGTTTGGAGGTTTATTAAATTTTAAGTTTAATAAACCTAATAAAGATAAGGAGTTCGAGTTAATTACAAGGCAATCTATTGGTTCTTATGGATTATTTAATTCATTCAATAGTGTAAGTGGTACTGTTGATAAAACGGGGTATTATGGGTACGCAAATTATAAAAGAGGAGACGGATTTAGACCCAATTCAAACTTTGAATCAATTAATATCTACGCGCATGCTGAACATCATTTTACAAACAAAACCTCTTTAACAGTAGAGGCTACTTATTTAAATTATTTAGCAAAACAAGCGGGAGGTTTAACAGATACTATGTTTAAAGAAGATCCTTTACAAAGTAATAGAGATAGAAACTGGTTTAGAGTAAACTGGAATTTATGGGCTTTAAAATTTAAACATAGTTTTACAGAAGATTCTAAAATGAGTATTAATCTGTTTGGATTAGATGCTTCAAGAAAAGCATTAGGCTATAGAACAGTGCCAATTACGAGTCCGGATGTTTTTGAAAATGGGCAATATGTATATAATAGAGATCTAATTTCTGGAACTTATAAAAATTGGGGAGCTGAAGCACGATTTTTATCAAAATATGATATTGGAAATCAGTCAAATCCATTTTTAATAGGATTCAAATATTATCAAGCTAATAATTCAGAACAACAAGGAGCTGGAGCAGATGGAGTAGAAGCAGACTTTACATTTAAAGATAATGAGTATCCAACTTATGATAATAAATCAAATTTTAAGTTCCCTAATTTGAATTTAGCTTTATTTGGAGAGCAGATATTTAATATTACAGATCATTTTTCTATAACACCAGGGTTTAGATTTGAATATATTAAAACTGAAGGTAGTGGTACCTACAGAACTATTTTAAGAGATGGAGCAGGAAATCCATTACCAGGTGGAATTTTCAATTATGAAGATAATAGACAAAAAGAAAGAAAATTTGTTTTATTAGGAGTAGGAATGAGTTATAAACCAATAAAAGAAGTTGAACTGTATGCTAATGCTTCTCAAAACTATCGTTCAGTTACTTTTAATGATATTCGTACTGTAAGTCCAACATTTGTAGTAGATGAAAATATTGATGATGAAAAAGGAGGAACAGCAGATATTGGAATTAGAGGAAAATTAAAAGATTATATAATTTATGATGTAAGTGGTTTTGCTTTATTCTACAACCAACGAATTGGAGTTTTTTGGGTAACAGAAGGTCCTAATAAAGGAGACCGATTAAGAACCAATACAGGAGATGCTTTTATTTACGGGTTGGAAAGTTTTGTAGATGTAAATTTGGCTAATGTTTTTAATGTACCTTCTAAAAACTACATTCTAAATTCTTTTATTAATTTGGCTGTAACAGAATCTGAGTATACTAAATCTAAAGAAAAGTCAGCGTTAGGAAATCAAGTAGAGTTTATTCCTCAAATTAACTTAAAAACAGGGCTTAAATTTGGATATAAAAACTTTTTAGGAAGCCTTCAGTATACTTATTTATCAAAACAATATACAGATGCTACACATGCAGAAGTTGATGCTTCACATCCAAGTTATGGTACTATAGGACCAATTCCAGCTTATTCAATTATGGACGCTTCTTTTTCATATTCTTATAAAAAATGGAAATTTGAAACAGGTGTAAATAATTTATTAAATGAAAGTTATTTTACTAGAAGAGCAACAGGATACCCAGGTCCAGGAATCATACCTTCATCACCTAGAAGTTATTATTTTACATTGCAGTTTAAAATTTAGAAGAGTTTTAAATAAAAGCTATTTTAAATACAGTTTTTAGCTTACTGATTTTATAAGTATCTTTATACCAAACAAAATCGGTATGTTAAAACCTATCAATTTAAAAGATGAATTAGTAAAAATTAGAGGTAGAGAGTTTACCAATACTAATGTTTTAAATTGGGTAGAAGAAGTTTTTAATGATTTAGATAATCAGTATCAAAATATAAAAAATAGATTAGAGAAAAATTCACAAGTAATCAATAATGAGCTTCTAAAACAAAAATTAGAAGTTGACTCCATTTTTCATATTAATCAAATACAAAAAATCTGTATTGATTATCGTTTACGATTTTTAGATACTCATTTATTTAAAGGCGAATTTCCTATTGAAGCAATTACAAAAATAAGACAGCTGGAAAAAGACCATCAAATAACATTAAAAGGATTTAAAATAATTGCTCCTTCTAAATTATTTAAATTAAAAAAAGCAGATGATCCATTATTATTTGTACCTATAAGAAATGACTATTATTACTTAATACATCAATGGGGAAAAGACTTACATCCATTGAGAAAGTTAAAATACTGGTCAGTTAAAAATATTGAAAATTTAGCATTAACACTATTTATAATTAGTAGCATATTAACGTTAATTACCTATCCTATTTTTTTTAGAGATAAAGCAACCTTTGTTTATATTCTATTACTTTTTATGTTTTACTTAAAAGGAGCAATAGGTTGGGCATTGTTTTACGGAATTTCATCAGGTAAAAACTTTAGTAAGTACGCCTGGAATAGTAAATACGATAAAATTTCATAACTCTATCTTTTCTCTAAAACTATAATTCCTTAACATAAGCTTAAACTATGTTATAAAAATAATTATAGTATATTTGCACGTAATTAATTTTTAACAACACACAGCTCTCTTAAAAGAGCAAAATTGATTACATATATGAACGCCCACCAATCAAAATTTGTAGGAGAAGGATTAACATATGATGATGTACTGTTAGTTCCAGCCTATTCAGAAGTACTGCCAAGAGAAGTAAGTATTCAAACAAAATTTACTAGAAATATTACGATAAATGTGCCAATAGTATCAGCTGCAATGGATACTGTAACTGAATCTGCAATGGCTATTGCTATTGCTAGAGAAGGAGGTATTGGGGTTTTACATAAAAATATGACTATTGAGCAACAAGCTCAAGAAGTTAGAAAGGTTAAAAGAGCCGAAAGTGGTATGATAATAGATCCAATTACGTTACCACTTACTGCAATTGTATATGATGCAAAAGCAGCCATGAAAGAGCATAAAATTGGAGGAATTCCTGTGGTTGATGAGAATGATACGTTAGTAGGAATTGTAACCAATAGAGATTTACGTTTTGAAAAAGATAATCAACGTCCTATTATAGAAGTAATGACTTCTGAAAAACTAATCACTGTAGCTGAAGGAACTTCATTGAAAGATGCTGAAGTTATCTTACAAAAGAATAAAATTGAAAAATTACCTGTTGTTACTGAAGATTACAAATTAGTAGGTTTAATAACCTTTAGAGATATTACTAAACTTACATTAAAACCTACGGCAAATAAAGATCAATACGGTAGGCTAAGAGTCGCTGCTGCTTTAGGTGTTACTGCCGATGCTGTAGATAGAGCAGAGGCGTTAGTAAATGCAGGTGTAGATGCTGTTATTATAGATACTGCACATGGACATACTCAAGGAGTAGTTACAGTTTTAAAAGAAGTAAAAAATAAATTTCCAGAATTAGAAGTAGTTGTAGGAAATATTGCCACGCCAGAAGCAGCTAAATTTTTAGTTGAAGCTGGTGCAGATGCTATAAAAGTTGGTATCGGTCCTGGTTCAATTTGTACAACAAGAGTGGTAGCTGGAGTAGGATTTCCACAGTTTTCAGCAGTATTAGAAGTAGCTGCAGCAGTTAAAGGAACAGGTGTACCTGTAATAGCAGATGGAGGAATTCGTTATACAGGGGATATTCCAAAAGCTATTGCTGCTGGTGCCGATTGTGTAATGTTAGGGTCTTTACTAGCTGGTACAAAGGAATCACCTGGTGAAACTATTATATATGAAGGTAGGAAGTTTAAGTCATACCGAGGAATGGGATCAGTAGAAGCTATGAAAAAAGGTTCTAAAGATAGATACTTTCAAGATGTAGAAGATGATATTAAAAAACTAGTTCCTGAAGGAATTGTAGGTAGAGTACCTTATAAAGGCGAGTTATATGAAAGTATTCATCAATTTGTAGGAGGATTACGTGCTGGAATGGGATATTGTGGAGCAAAAGATATAGATACTTTAAAAAATACAGGAAAGTTTGTTAGAATTACATCTTCAGGTATTAATGAAAGCCATCCACATGATGTAGCCATTACAAAAGAGGCTCCAAACTATAGTAGGAGGTAATTTATATTTATAAAGTTTTAAATATTAAAAAACAGACTAAGGGTTAACCCTTAGTCTGTTTTTATGTAAATGTATAAAAAAATAAAAAGTTACATTTTGGCGTTGTAGTAATTATACCTATAAGCCCTTAGTTTTTTTTCAGGGGTATTGGGTATCTAAAAATATACGTTTTTTAACATAATATATTCCTAAACTATTATACATTTGTAACAGATTTAGGAGACGTCCTAAATTCTTTTCTTTTTCATAGCAATTTTCCCGCTCAATTTTTTGAGTGGGTTTTTTTTATATCTAAAGTTTACAAAAGCAACATATATTTTAGTTAATTAGAAGGGTTTTCCGCTGAAGCTATTAATAAATTTCCAAATAAATTATAGTTAAATATTTTAAACTAAGGGATAACCCTTAGTCTTTAATGTGTTTATTGTTTGATTATTAGTTTTTTAAAAAACCATATATTCTTTTGAGTACGCAAAAACCCTAAGTATTGATTAAGGGGTTTTAGGTATATAAAAACATGTTTTTTTAACATAAAATACTTCTAAACTATTATATATTTGTAACAGATTTAGGAGACGTCCTAGATTCTTTTCTTTTTCATAGCAATTTTCCCGCTCAATTTTTTGAGTGGGTTTTTTTATGCTTAAAAATTGTTTATAAGCTAAACAATCTAATTGCATTACAATTATTACATTTACCAACAGAATAACAACACATGAAGAAAATAATAATAATAAACGGTCCTAACTTGAACCTTTTAGGAAAAAGAGAACCTACTATATATGGAAATAACTCTTTTGAAGAATATTATAAAGATTTACAAAAGAAATACAGTAATTGTAACTTAGAATATTTCCAATCAAATATAGAAGGAGAATTAGTAAATAAGTTACACGAAGTTGGGTTTGATTTTGATGGGATTGTATTAAATGCGGCTGCATATACACATACATCCGTAGCTATTGCAGATGCTGTTAAAGCGATAACTACTCCAGTAGTTGAAGTTCACATATCTAATGTATATGCAAGAGAACAATTCAGGCATAAAAGCTATTTAGCTCCAAATACGAAAGGAATAATTACTGGTTTTGGTTTATTAAGTTACGAATTAGCTATTCAAAGTTTTTTATAGACTTCAAAGTATAGAAATATCGAATAGCTAAAAGAACAAAAAAACTAGCAAAAGGAATAGGAAATAATTGAAATTTAGTAATCCAAACAATAGGAATACAACATAGTAAAATTAATAATCCTGAAACATATTTAGAAATCCACTTTGGTGGATTTTTTTTACGGATAAAAAAGGCCACAATAAAGTTTGGGGCAAAAGCCCATAAAAAGTTAAAATTATTCGGAGCTGTAGAATGATTGGTAAAAAACCATAGAAAAACTATTAGAATACCAAAAAGCCCAGTAATTAAAAACAAACTAAAATCAAACCAGGTTGAACGTGTATTATTTTTGTAATCTTTATAAGTAATAAAAGTACCTAAAAAGAGTAGGAGTAGAAATATAAGAAACGGATTCACAGTATCTCCATGCAACTCTTTTTCTTTAAAATCTAAAAGCGTATTTGTTTGTAATACTAAATTCTCTTCTTTACCATCTTTTATAACCTTAGCAACTTCTAAAGCATTAAAAACATAATCGGGTAAGTATAAATATTCATAAGCACTAGCAATATTATCTAATTTACTACCTAGAGCAATATTAATTCCTAAACTTCCCCATGTGTTAGTATGTATTTCTTTATTCATTAATTGTCTAAAGGAAGCATCTTCTTTTACAAAATCATCATTATAAATAATAGCTTTTCCTAACGCTTCTTTTATAACATCTCTTGGTTTGGTAGAACAGTTGTTAAAAAAAGGATCATAAAAATAGCTTGCTTTTTCTGGTTGAGCATTTTCTTCTAAATACTTAAAAACAGCATTTTTTTGCGATCTAGTTAAGTTTAAAACCTGCTCTTTAACCCAACGTTCATCTTGTCCATATAATTTTAAAGACCTCGGAAATGAATATCTAGCCAATTTATATCTCATAAATCCTTTGGTAAAATTCACATAAAAATTAGCTTCATCTAAATCAAAAATACCATAGTTATATACCAAATCAAATTGAAACATAGGATCTTTAATTCGGATAGCGGTATGCCCAAATTTTTCATACAAAGCATCTCCTGGACCGTATGTGATTATACTTACCTGAGAAAATTTAGAAAGCTGAATTTGTTGTGCTATTGAAAAACCAAAAAAAGAAAAAAAGAAAAGTAAGGTAAGGTATTTTTTTATAATCATTTTCTAAAAAAACTATAATCAAAGGTAATAGAAAAAATATTAGAATATAAAGCATTTCCTACACTACCAATATTCGTTAAAGCATAATCAATTTGAACACCTCTATATTTGAATCCAACACCAAAATTAGGTTGAATAGCAGTTGAAGAGCTTCCGTCAAGTTCTAAAGTTTTTTGGATATTTCCTACTCCTAAACGTAAAAAAGCCATTTTTTCATAATCTAATTGTAATCCTAAAGAAGGTTCAATACTCACAAAATTGGTAGCAATAATATCATTAGTTTTAGCAAAACGCATGGTTAAATCAACTTCAGCTAACAAAGTAAAGTCTCTATTAAAAGAAAAACGTTTAGCCGCTCCTACTTGCAATTTAGGCTTGGTAATTTCAGTAGTTTCAGGTAATTCTTGATTCTTTCCAGGAATAGCATTTTTAACTTTTTCAAACTCGGTTTCGTTAATAGCCCAAGTATTAAAAGTAGTGGTAATATCACGTACCATTAAACCAAATTCCCAACCATTTCTTTTAAACTGAACTCCAGCATCAAAGCCAAATCCCCAAGAAGTAGCAAAATCACCAATAATTCTACGAACAATTTTAGCATTTACTCCAAATTGAAAACCATCCAATATCATTTTTCTAGCATAAGCTACATTAAATGCATAATCAGCAGCAGAAAAGAGGCTAATTCTATTATAATCAATATTTCCTTGACTGTCTATTAACTCAGTAGTGTTTAAAATATCATCTACTCCAAAACGGATAATAGCCAATCCTAAAGCACTTTTTTGGTCAACAGGCATTGCAAAAGAAGCAAAATTATAACTAGCAATACCTGCAAAATAAGAAGCATGCATTAACGATCCTTGATAATCTTCAACGGCAACTAATCCAGCAGGGTTCCAATAAACAGAATTAACATTATTACTTGTTGCTACAACTGATTTACTCATTCCTAAAGCAGCAGCATCTACACCAATATTTAAGAATTCATTAGAATAATTTCTAAACTGAGCTTGGGCAGAAGTAACAAAAAAAACTGCAAAAAATAAAAAACGTGTTTTCAATAGTCTAATTTCTATGATGTACAAATATCTAAAAATACTAACAACATAACTATGTTTTTTAATAGATATTGCTTTTTTAACAATGCCAATAACATTCTAAGCCATTAACTCAAATCAACTTTATCATTAATAAAATGAATAATTTGCTGTTCTAACCAATTGTTATTTTCAACTGAAAAAGAAGACAAAAAGCCAACGTGTCCACCATAATGTGGTGTTAATAAATGAAAATTAGTAGAATTCCTAGCTTCATCATATGGATAACATTCTTCAGAAAGAAAACTATCATCTAAAGAATTTATCAATAAAGCAGGATGTTTTATTTTAGGTAAATAAGGTTTAGAGCTAGCCTTTAGCCAATAATCTTCAGAACTTTTAAACCCAAAAACAGGTACCGTATATTGTTTTTCTATATGTCTAAACTTAGTAGCCTTAAAAAGTAACTTTTTATCTAGTTTAAAATGCGGATGCTTCTCTGCTTTCTCCAGCAATTTTAATTTCATAGAACGTAAAAACTCTGTTAGGTACAATTTATTCTTAATTTTTTGTAATTCAGCTTGAGAAGAAGTCAAATCTACAGGTACAGAAACAGCCACAGCTCCTTTAACTTTAGCAGGTATTGTATTATACTCTCCTAAATATTTTAAAGTTAAGTTTCCTCCTAAACTAAAACCAATAAGTAAAATATTGTTGTAAGAATATTTATTACATAAATATTGTACAATAAAATCTACATCATCAGTTTTACCGCTATGATACGTTTCTAATAGTAAATTATCTTCACCACTGCAACCTCGCAAATTCATACAAACGGTATCAAATCCATTTTTATTTAGCTCATTAGAAGTAGTAATCATATAATTAGAATTTGCACTTCCTTCTAAACCGTGAATTAAAAGCACTATTGATTTTGATCCAACCATAGAAAAATCCAAATCAATAAAATCATTATCCCATGTAGTTACTCGCTTTCGTTGATAATTAATAGTATCATTTTTAAATAAAGGTCTGTATATGGTACTGAAGTGTGGGTTTCTAAAAGGTAGGTTAGGTATGAAATCAGTAGTTAATATTGGCATAAATTAAACGTTTGGCAGCTGTTTTTTAATTATTGAACAACCAAAAGTCAATACTTCTAACTTTTTATAATGTGGAAACTTAGTATTGGAAATAATTGGTTAATTCTTTGATTCTCTACATAACAAAATGCAGGTATACACAAATATGATAAAAAATAAACAAAAAGTAAAGTAAGAATGAATGCTTTTTGAAGAAAGATTTACTTTTACAATAAATAAGAATTTGAATCTTTAAAAATGTTAAAAGCGACAGTATCAGACAAAAATCAAATAGTTACAATTTTATGCGATGCTTTTGAAGAAATAACGATTCCTAATTCCATAAATTTTGTAGTAAAACAGGATCAATACAGAAAAAAACGCTTAAAAGTGTTAATGGAGTATTTGGTAGATACTACTTTTCTGTTTGGAGATATCTATTTATCAGCTTCTAAAAATACCTGTTTATTAATTCAATATCCACATTTAAAAAAGACTACTTTAAAAACAATACTTTTTGATATACGATTAGCTTTTAAATGTATAGGAATATTTAGAATATTTAAAGTTTTAAAAAGAGAAATAGTACTTAATAAATGCCATATAAAAGAACCACATATTCATCCTATTATAATGGCTACAAAATATAATAATAAAGGAAAGGGTAGTGGTTATCGGTTAATTAAACAAGTATTAGAAAAATATCAAAGTAATAAACTACCCATAATCATTGAAACTACTACACTAGAAAATATTAAGTTATACGAACACTTTGGATTTTCAATTTTCAAAAAAACAAATCAATTTGATTATCCTTTGTACTTTTTAAAGAAATAATAATACAATATAAATTTGATGTTTTGAGGATGATATAAGTCTTCTATTCATTAATTTCATTTTTTAAGTATTCATATTTAAATAAAAGTTGTATATTGCAACTAATTATGATGAGTAAAAAAAATAATGTCTATAACTCAACTCCAAGGTTGATAAGTGTTGCTGAGAGAGTTTTTTCAAGCAAATTGCAAAAAAAATTAATAGAAAATAATATTGATATTACAGTTGAACAATGGCGAATTTTATTTTATTTATGGCAAAAAGATGGTATAAACCAGCAAGAACTTGCTCGTAGAGCTAAAAAAGAAAAAAGTACAATTACTCGCAAAATTAATGCTATAGAAAAAAAAGGGTTAATTGTTCGGAAAAGTTTACTTGAAGATAAAAGAAATAAACTAATCTTTTTAACCGAAAAGGGGATCAAAATAAAACATCAGGCTCTTGAAATAGCACATTCTATTACTATGAAAGCAGAACAAAACATACCTAGTGAACATATAAAAATTCTTAAAGATACAATAAACAAAATAATGAAAAATCTTGAATAAATTTCATCCTATAAGGTTCTTTCTTATTTAGTATAATTTTTTAAAATATAGAGCTTTATATATATAGTTGTATTAAGCAACCAATTTTTAATTTAAAACTAATTGAAAATGAATAGTAAAATGAAAAGATCGAAACGAAGAACATTTATAAAAACAATGGGGTTAACAACTATTGGTTTAACATTATCATCTAACCTTACAAGCTGTCAGAATAACAAGTCTAAAAAAAGTTATTTAACTATTGATGATATGGAGGTAAATGATTCTCTAGGAAACATTATTAAATTAACAGACTATTCAAAAAAAACTGTACAACTAGTAAAAGAAGCTAGTTGTATTGATATGTTAAGTAGTTATAAAGATTTTTTTCATAAAAGAAATAATATTCCTCTAAGTAATCATTGGAGTTCTATCCCAAATTCATTTACTAGAGAAGATCACAGTTTTGTAATGAATTGTGGTGTTAACGTTTTTGGTTGGGGGAGTATGAAGCCCACTTATGAGAGTATGTTACAATTTATAGCAGATCAAAATAGTATTATAGCTTCTAATCCAGATTATTTTTTGAGAATTGATACAAAAAAGAGACTCGAAAGTGTAAATAAATCAGGAAAGATAGGAATGCTAATCACCAATCAAAACTCTAATCATTTCCGTACACTAGACGATATTAAGATGTTTTATGGATTAGGTCAAAGAGTTTCTCAACTTACTTATAATGATAAAAACAGGTTAGGTTGTGGAGCTTTTGTTGAAAAAGATACAGGTATTACTAATTATGGGAAACAAGTTGTTCAACGAATGAACGAAGTAGGAATGGCTGTAGATGTATCTCATTGTGGAGATAAAACCACTTTAGATGCAATAGGATCTAGTTCCAAGCCTGTACTGATTACCCATGGTGCATGTAGAGCATTAGCTAAAGGTGTAACTCGAGCTAAAACTAATGAAGCCATCAAAGCATTAGCTAAATCTGGTGGAGTTATAGGTATTCCTATTTTACGTTTTATGATTAGTAATAATGAACCAGTGACTATTGATCATTTTTTTAATCATATAGACCATATAATACAAATGGTAGGTGTTGAACATGTAGGTATTGGAAGCGATCAGGGTTTATATACAGAGGATTATGGAGAGAAAAGTTGGAGAAAGCTACGTTTAGAAAACGCTCCATCAAAATACCAAACACATACAAATAAAGACTTCCTTTTAACTATTGAAAAGCTTAATCATCCTTATAGAATATATGACATAGCAGAAGGACTTATAAAAAAGGGATATACGGATGAACATGTAAAAATGGTGTTAGGAAATAACTTTAAACGTGTATTAATAGAAATTTTTAAGCATTAGATTAAATCAAGAATTAAATGAAAAAATATATTTTCCTCCTTTTTATAATTTTTGCTTCCTCTTGTATAAGGAAAAATTCTTCTTCTAAACCAGAAAAAAATAGCACTAAAAATCTAGGAGATAACTCTATATCCATAGTCATACTAGGAACTATTCAAGATGCAGGTTCTCCTCAAATTGGCTGTAAAAAAAAATGCTGTGATACACTTTTTAAGTCACCTAAGAATGATAGAATGGTAAGTTCAATAGGTGTAATAGATAATATAAATAATAAATCTTACCTATTTGATGCAAGTCCAGATATAGCTAAACAAATAGATTTATTATTACAGTATAAAAATATAAATATCAACAAAATGGTAGACGGTATTTTTTTAACTCATGCTCATATTGGACATTACACAGGCTTGATGTTTTTGGGTAAAGAAGCGATGAATGCTAATAAGGTTCCAGTTTTCACAATGCCAAGAATGAAGGAATATATTAAAAGTAATGGGCCATGGAATCAGTTGGTTAGGCTAAATAATATAACTCTCAAAGAATTAACGAATAATAATATAGTTAAACTATCAAATGAGGTTGAAGTAATTCCATTTTTAGTTCCTCATAGAGATGAATATTCTGAAACTGTTGGTTACAAAATTATAGGGCCTAATAAGAGTGCATTATTTATACCAGATATAGATAAATGGGAAAAATGGGAAAAGGATATTGTAGATGAAATCAAAAATGTAGATTATGCTTTTTTAGATGCTACATTTTATAGTGGTAAAGAGATTAATAATAGAGACATTTCTCAAATTCCTCACCCTTTTGTTATTGAAAGTCTTAAAAAATTTGAAAAAATTAGTAAAGAAGATAAAAGCAAAATAGTTTTTATTCATTTCAACCATACAAATCCTTTAATTAATGATAATAGTGATGAAACTAAAAAACTTATCAATTTAGGATTTAGAGTAGCTAATATTAATGATGTTTTTGAATTATAACAGAGTAATAAAAATTAAAATAAATGAGAACAAATATAATAATCTTAATAACTATTTTTTTTTCTATAGGAAACGTAAAAGCCCAAATACCAAATAGAATAAAACAATCAATACTACAATTTATAAAAAAAACAGATAAGCTTAACAACTCAGAAAGCATTAAAAGCAAAGTTGCAAAATTTAGTAGCAATGCTCCCAATGAAAAAGTAAAATACGAAGCTTTAAAACTTATGCTTGAAAAGAGTAATTCAGATTTAGTAAAAAAGGTTTTAAAAGAATTATTAAAAAATAAAAAAGTTATAAGAAATAATACTCAAAAAATACCACCTAAAAAAGAAGATTCATATACTTTATTGAAAGGAGCAATAGTAATTGATGCCGTTAGTGATATAGGTAAAAAGGGAGATATTCTTATTATGAACGATAAAATCGTAGCAATAAGTTATAATAACACTATTAAAACTCCAGAAAATACAGAAGTATATAACTTAGAAGGAAAGTATATTATACCAGGTTTGATTGATGGTCATGTACATATTACTCATGGAACTTTAAAAGAAGGACAGAAAAAATTAGAACTAGCATTAAAGCAAGGTGTAACTGGAGTTAGAGATATGGGGGGAGATGGTAGAATGTTAGCTTTATTAAAGAGAAATATGAAAATTGAAGAATATAAAGGGGCAGATGTGTTTTTTTCAACTATTCTTGCCGGCCCTAATTTTTTTAAACACGATAATAGGCCTCAATCAGTTGCAAAAGGAGCTATAGCAGGTAAAGTATCTTGGCAAATGTCAATTACTAATCAATCAGATTTTAGGGATATTATTTCTCAGGTTAAAGGTCTTGGTGCTACAGCAATTAAAGTTTACCAAGATGTAGATAAACATGTGTTTAAAAAAGTCGCTAACGAGGCTCATAAGCAAGGTTTAAAGGTGTGGGCTCATGCAGTTATACGACCAGCAAAAGCTATAGATGTAACTAATGGAGGAGCTGATGTTATGTCACATGCTTCTGATTTGATTCAATATGAATTTTTACAAGAAGGAGTGAAACAACGTCATGAGTTTTCTTCTAGAGAAGAAGCAAGAGCATATGCAAAAAAACTAAATAGTTATTCATGGGATAAAAACACATATGAAGTAAAGCAATTATTTAAAGCCATGAAGAAGAATAATAGCATTTTAGATGCTACTTTGTTTGTAAATTATTATACTTCTAAGCCTACAGATTCATTACGATATAAAAAAGCCGTAAAAAACACGAAAATAGCTTATGATATGGGGGTTAAGATTAGTGCTGGTTCAGATCATATCTTATCAATTAAAGAAGATAATATACCATTTATAAATATTCATAAAGAATTAGAATTATTAGTTAATGCTGGATTAACTAATATAGATGCTTTAAAAGCAGCGACTATTATAAATGCAGAAGTATTGGGAGAAGAAAAAAATATAGGATCTATAGAAAAAGGTAAACAAGCTAATTTAGTTATACTTAATGCTAACCCTCTTGACAATATTACAAACACAAAAAAAATAAAAATGGTAATTAAAAGAGGAAAAATTATAAACTAGTAAAAAATGAAAAATACTTTATTAATAATATTAATCTTTTCCTTTTGCAGCTTTTCATTTTCACAAAATAAAATTGATTTGAAATTCAATTGGAATATAATGCAAAATAAGATTTCCAATGAGAGTAAACAAGAATGGGAAGAAGGAGTTGAACAAATTTATAAATACTTTATCAAAAATTTTGATTACAAACCTAATAAGCTAGAAATAAATATATTTTATTTTACCAATCAAAAATCCTTTGAAAAATATCAACTTCAAAATCTTAAAAGAAAAAGAATCAGTAGAACAGGTTTTTATTCTCCTCAAAAAGGAAGTTTTTACATGATAAATAAAAATAATAACTCTCCAATAGCTAAGAATATATTTTTGCATGAATCAATTCATCGGATTTTTAATTCAGAAATTATGGGGGAAGCTATTCTTTTAAATGAAGGAATGGCTACGCTATTTCAAACTATCTATAAGGACAATAATGATTTTTATGTTGGTATAAATCAAAAACAGGAAAAATCACTTAAAGATATAATAAGAAATAAAGAGTTGTTTGATTTAAAAACATTTTTCAGTATCTCAAACTTAGATTGGCAAAAAAATAATAAAATAAGTTATCCTCAATCAAATTCATTAATATATTTTTTATTAATCTATAATCCAAACTTATTGAACTTAATTGTTAAGGATTATAAAAAACAACCTAATAAAAGAAAAGGTTATGAGAAAATTATAGAAGAAAATTATATAAATGGAATGGAAGGATTTGAAAAAAAATGGAAAAAATGGATTTTAAAGGAAAATAAACAACCAGTTAAATTGAATGTATAAACTTTAGCATCTAAAAAAAACTCCAAAACAGTCCTAAAAACTGCAAAAAAGCATAATAAACTTTATAAAACACATTTCTGTTATAAATCATTAAATCTTTTTTTTATTAATGGTTTAGGTGTTGTTTTGGTTGAACGGTAAACTTAAAATATGTCCAGAAACTTGCAATTTAGATGTTTCTGGACTTTTACTTTTTGTTTGCAGTTTAATTTTGAAAGTGTAGCCAAAATTAAAGTTAGGAATGAAGAAAATACAATTCATAGTGTTGATAATTTTATATAGTCAACACACTTTCAGTCAAAATGAAGATTTATTTAAAAGATTAAGAGTTATTAAAAAAGAAAAGTTTCTAAAACTACAGATACTACTCTTAATTTTAAAAATTATAAAGTTACCAAAAAAGAGAAATTAAGAGGAGGAGGTACAATTATTAGAAATATTTACATCACTGAAAATAAAGAGAATATTATAGAAATTTATGCTTTTAATTATTTAAATAAAATAAAAGGAAAGAATTTTGAATATAAAATGATAAAACTCATTCGTGCCAATAAAGTACCAAAAACATGTTATAATTCTTTAGATTTAAGTAAAGTCAACTTTGTAGGGAGAGAATTAAAACTAGGTGTTTCTTGTAGGTGGATGGGAATAAATAAATGTTCAATGTCCTTATTATGGACAAATGAATTGGTCGCTTCATAAAAGAAAAGAAAGTGCAGATATTGCAGTTAAAAATCAGTTTGAAATGACGAAATCTAAAAAGGGAGTTAAATTAATTTCAGAAGAGGAGCAAACCATTATTTTGAAGGTGCTCCTACAAAAGTTAAAAAAGTAGTCTTCAAATTAAAAGGATTAAATAAATTATTAGCATCTACTTTATCTGGTGGAAAAAGTTTAACGGTTTATTATGTATCAGCAAAAGTTAGAGAGAATTTTATTAGTTGTGTATTAAGTCACTGGGATAATGATGTTATGAACCCCAGTGGACTACCACCTTTATTGGATAGTGTAATGCGTATTGATTAAAATTGTTGTGATGCTTTTCAATCCCTATTTTAATAAACGTTAAAGTCTTTATTTTAATTTAGTCTTAGTAGTTTTTTTGTTAATATTGTACTATTGAAAAACTATAAAAAACATATTACAATAATTTGCCTATTACTTTTTATAAGTAGTAAGTTTTTGAATATCCATATATTAACTCATGATTTGAATGACCATAATGATGATTGTGAAGTTTGTGAGTTTGTGATTACTACCAATAAAGTATTATTAACAACTGATATTTTGCTTAGTTATAATCTGCTTATAAGTAAGCAAATATTCAGTAAAAATATAATATCAGAATACGTTTGTATTGTTATTATAAACAACAAATACAATTCATTATTTGGAAGGCCTCCACCTATGAAGTACACTTACCTTTTATAAAAAATACTAAGATTAAACTTTGATACAAGGTTTACAAAAACAGTATCAATTTATATACCAACAAACTTTAACACTATGATTACTACCAAAAACATCACCAAGAAATATGGTGATTTTACTGCTGTAAATAACCTTTCATTAAAGGTAAATCAAAGCGAAATATTATGCCTTTTAGGAGCAAATGGAGCAGGGAAGTCAACTACTATAAATATGCTTTTAAATTTCACACAACCTACCTCAGGAACTGCTGAAATTAATGGATTAAATGTAGCTAATAATCCTATAAAAACTAAAAACTCGTTAACGTATATTCCGGAAAATTTAATGTTATATCCAACATTAACCGCTGTTGAAAATTTAGATTATTTTACAAAACTATCAGGTAAAAAATTTGATAAAACAGAATTAAAACTATACTTGTCTGAAGCAGATTTACAAGAAGAAGCGCATGATAAACGAGTAAAAACTTTTTCTAAAGGAATGCGTCAAAAAGTAGGAATTGCTCTAGCAATAGCAAAAGATTCTAGTGTATTATTACTAGATGAGCCTACTTCTGGATTAGATCCAAAATCAAGCAATGATTTTATTGAATTGTTAACTAAAATGAAAAATAACAATGTGGCTATTTTAATGGCTACTCATGATTTATTCAGAGCTAAAGAAGTAAGTACACATATTGGAATTATGAGAAAAGGTAGCTTACAAAGCTATTCTAATGCCTCTGACTTATCATTAAAAGAGCTAGAAAATATTTACTTAGATATTATGAACTTTAAAAATGTAAGTTAATATGAAAACTATAATTTTTAAAGAACTAAAAGAATTAACGAGAGAAGGTAGGTTTAAAATAGCCATTTCCATTTCATTAGTTCTTTTGGTAATTGCTACAATTACAAGTATTAATCAATACAAAAAAAACAACGAACAGTATGTAGCCTCTAAAGCTAAAGAACGAACTATATGGGAAACACAAGGAGAGAAAAACCCACATTCAGCAGCTCACTACGGAACGTATGCATTTAAACCTAAGTTTGCGTTATCACTCTTTGATTATGGGGTAACGAAGTATACAGGGAATACTGTTTTTTTAGAAGCACATAAAAGAAACGAAGCTGCTTTTAATGAAGCCAGTGATCAAACAAGTTTAGCACGTTTTGGAACACTTTCAATCAATTTTGTACTCATTTATTTATTCCCTTTAATTATTATTTTAATAGGATATAATGCGTATACCAAAGAAATTGAACATAAAACCTTTACCTTACTAAAAAGTCAAGGAGTTTCACCTATAAAACTAGCTTTAGGAAAATGGATAGCTATGTATATTCCTGTTTTTATTCTTACGCTAATTGTTTTTTTAATTACAGGTATTGTATTATCCAACATAGAAAACTTAGCTTTTTTTAGTTGGAATAGTTTGTTAGTCCTTTTAGGTATTTATCTATTGTATTATCTAATTATAACCACTATTACAGTACTAATTTCTATGTGGAGTAAATCTTCAGGAATGGCATTGGTAAGCAGTTTAATTGTATGGATTGTATTTAGCTTTATTACACCTAAAATAGCAACAAATTTCGCAAATACTAGTCATCCATATCCTTCAAAATCAGAATTTAATTCACTAATAGCAAAAGATAAAAAGAATGGATTAGACGGACACAACCCTTGGAATGAGGCTGCTAAAAAATTAAAAGAAGCAACCTTAAAAGAATATGGAGTTGACAGTATTAGCCAATTACCATTTAATTATGATGGATATAGAATGCAAAAAGGTGAGGAGCATGAAGCTAAAATTTATGAAAAACATTACAATATCTTAAATACGATAGCTTTAAAACAAAATAATACCTATAAAAAGTTATCCTTTATTTCGCCGTTTATACCTGCTAGGTTTTTATCAATGGATATTGCCAATACTAGTGATAATTTGCATTGGAAATTCACCAAAGCTGCTGAAAAATATCGTATTGAAACACAAAAGTTTTTGAACTATGACTTTAAAGACAATTCAAAAACAGGAGATTGGAGCTATAAAATGAGTGCTGATAAATTTAAAGAACTACCAACGTTTGAGTTTGTTCCGCCTACTTTATCTCAAATTATAAAAGAGAATACGCAAAACCTATTGTTTTTATTACTATGGTTTTTAATACCATTCATTGGTTTAATTAGCTCATCAAAAAAAATATAAGTAATGTTTATCAATAATTTATCCTACGAAATAAAGCTACTAATACGCAGTAATTGGTTAACCTTTTTACTTATTAGTAGTATACTGTTTTTTGCTTTTGCCGCTTTCAATGGTAAGAAAAACGTATCAAAAAGATTTAACGATATTGCTAAAATGCAAGAAGACTTGCAGAAAAAAGATAGTACCATGTTGGCACTATTATCCAAAATAGAAAAAGGCGAAAAAGTAGACGTTCCTTATTGGCAATTACCATCAGAACCAATGACAGTTGGGTATCGTTATCCACGTTTAGCAATCATGCAACCAGATAACTTATCCTTTATAGCTACGGGACAAAGTGATATGTACACGCATTTTAAAAGTCCAACAGTATATGGAAATAATTTTGCGTTAGATTATGCTGAAATGGTGAATCCTATACAATTGCTATTTGGTAATTTTGATTTAGCTTTTGTTATTATTTACATTTTACCTTTATTAATAATAGCATTTACATTTAATATTTTATCAAAAGAAAAAGAACTAGGAACCCTACGTTTATTAGGTACACAACCCATATCAATAATACAATGGTTGTTACATAAAATGGCAATAAGGTATATAGTACTTACCTCTATTGTAATACTTGTATTAGTAACTATCATTGGAATTTTTACACCTGAGGCGTTTACTAATGTATCCAACCTATTAGGCTTATTATTAATAGTAGCTGGCTATACATTATTTTGGTTTGCAGTTGCTTTTATCATTAATATTAAAATTAATAATTCCTCTAAAAATGCTTTGACCTTAGTAGGTGTTTGGTTGTTAATAGTTTTGGTTCTACCAGCAACGATTAATCAATTAGGAAACTCATTATATCCTACACCATCACGTTTAAAAATGATTAATGAAATTCGTGATATTAAAAAGGAGAATGAAGAAAAACAAAATAAAATTTTAAAAGAGTATTTACGTAACCATCCAGAATTAGCACAAGCTAAAAAAGATCAAAAATTTGGATTTTGGCACAACTATTTTGCCTCTGAAAAAGTAATGGAAGAAAAAACAAAACCATTATTAGCAGAATACAATCAGCAATTGCAAAAACAACAGCAATTAATAGGAATGTTTAAATACGTATCTCCAGCTATTTTAATGCAACAATCATTAAATAATTTAGCAGGAACCTCTGAAAAACATTACAACGATTATAAAAAACAAGTTTTTGAATTCTCAGAAGAATGGCGAAATTATTTAGTCCCAATGTTATTTAAAGGACAAAAATTCACCAGTAAAAATTACAAGGAATTACCTAAATACACCTATAAAAACAGAATAATCAATACTATTTGGAAGAATGGTATAATTCTATTAATACTTAGTTCAGTAATGCTTTTGGTGATAATGGGAACAAATTCAAAGAATAAATTAATCCAAAATATATCAGAATAAATAAAGGAATTGATTATTTTTCGATAAGATTAATGAATGTAATTAAATCTAATGGTCAGGGTTTTTTAACTCTTTTTCACAGTATAGAATTTATAACCAAAACTATTATAAAAAAAGAAAACACTATGTTTCAATCAAAATCACTGTATTTTATTTTTATATTTCTAGCCATGTTTTCCTGTAAAAAAAAGGAGACACAGCTAACTAAAATAACAGCAAAAAATATTGCTGTAGATACTAAAATACAAGCATCATCTACAATTGATAGTGTCATTAACCCTTATAAAGAAAAGCTAGAAGCACAAATGCAACAAGTATTAAGTTATACTCCTAAAGATTTAGTGAAAACGGATGGAGAAATGCAAAGTAGCTTAGGAAACTTATTAGCAGACCTGTGTTTTGATATTGCGAACCCTATTTTTAATAAACAAACAAATGAGTTTATTGATTTTGCAATGTTTAATCATGGAGGAATGCGAGCTAGAATCTCAAAAGGAGACATTAGAGTTAATGATGCTTTTAAGTTAATGCCTTTTGAAAACGAATTGGTTGTAGCAGAAATAACAGGAGAAAAAATGATGGAGTTAGTCAAGTATTTTAAAGAAAGTAAAAGAGCACATCCATTATCAAATAATATAGAGCTATCCATTAATCAAGCTGATTTTAACTTAAAAATAAACGGAAAAAAATTTGATAAAAACAAAACCTACAAAGTATTAACGTCTGATTATTTACAAAATGGAGGAAGTAATATGGTTTTCTTTAAAAATCCTAAAAAGCTAAGCATAATAGACTGTAAAGTAAGAGATGCAATCATCAGTTATTTTAAGAAAGTAGATACCATAAAAACCACTATTGACAACCGTATAACCATTAAATAATATAATCAATGAAAAGAAGAAACTTTATTAAGAAAGTAGGAGGGATGTCTACATTAGCAATGGTTGGAGGTTTAACATTACCATCATTTGTAAGCGATTCAAAAAAGCACATTACTATTTTACATACCAATGATACGCATAGTCATATAGAGCCTTTTGAAGGTAATCATAGACGTTACGCAAATAAAGGAGGTGTAGCTAGAAGAGCCATATTAATAGAGCAGATACGTAAAGAAAACCCCAATACATTATTATTAGATGCTGGAGATATTTTTCAAGGAACACCTTATTTTAATTATTATGGAGGTGAGCTTGAGTTTAAGCTAATGAGCATGTTAAAATATGATGTTGCTACCATAGGAAATCATGATTTTGACAATTCAATAGACGGATTATACAAACAATTACCCAATGCAAAGTTTGATTTTGTTTCTGCCAATTATGATTTTAAAAATACGGTATTAGATACGCATGTAGCGCCTTATAAAATAATCGTAAAAAATGGGATTAAAATAGGAATATTTGGTTTAGGTATAGAGTTAGAAGGCTTGGTGGATAAAAAAATGTATAAAGAAACCGGGTATTTAAATCCAATAGAAATAACACAAGATATCACAGAAGAGTTAAGAAACGTACAAAAGTGCGATTTAATAATCTGTTTATCACATTTAGGGTATTACTATAAAAGTAATCCTCAAAAAATATGCGATTTAAACCTAGCTAAAGCCACTAAAAACATAGATTTAATTATTGGTGGACACACGCATACTTTTTTACCAAAACCAACCATTGTAAAAAATATAGCCGATAAAAACATGCTGGTAAATCAAGTAGGTGCTTATGGTGTTAATTTAGGTAGAGTAGATTTTTATTTTGATGAACAAAACAACCAAACTGCAAAAGGAACTACGATACTAGTTTAGTTAAAGGTTAGGCCTATTTGTCAATAAAACGAAGTCAAAGATCAAATCTTGCTATATTAACAAGAGTGTCAAAGCAAGCGCAATCGAGATTTAGTTTGCTTACATTAATAGAAAAAGGTTCTTCATTAAGGAGAGCCTTTTTTAATAAAAACAGAAGCTTGTTACACTGGTGCATGGCGGTTCTGTAAGTTTACAATTTGATGTTTCCCCGTGCAGGAAGGTTCTGCAAGTTTACAATTTGATGTTTCCCTGTGCAGGAAGGTTCTGTAAGTTTACAATTTGATGTTTCCCCGTGCAGGAAGGTTTTGCAAGTTTACAATTTGATGTTTCCCCATGAAGGAAGGTTCTGTAGTGTTAATCACGAAATAGTATACTGGTAGATTAAAATATTCATACAACCATCAATGTATTCAATATTTTGGATACCAACATCGAGTGAATTTATAGAGATTGAGTTTATTAAAACCAAAATAAACGCCACTACTACCAATCAAAGCAAAAAAGAGCTAAAAAAATAAGCACTTACACTTTAAAAACTAAAAAACAATACTATTTTTAAAGATTAAATATTAAAATGACGGTATAAAAAGAAGATGAAAGACAACGAAACCAAACCAGAAGCAATAAAAGAGTTAGAAAAGAAGTATAACATTATTCTAAAAGAAGTAGAAACTCAAAATGAGATTACTGGCTATGGAAAAGAGAATATATTTCTTCTAAATAATCAAAAGGAAATAATAGGTTTAAAAATAGTAGCTTGTAATCTAGTAGATATACCAATATTGGAAAGTCTTAATAAGATAAAGTATTTAAATTTAAGAAACAATGAAATCGCTGAGATAAAGAATTTAGGTACATTAACTAATTTAACTACTCTTGATTTAAGTGGTAATCAAATTACCGAGATAAAGAACTTAGATGCATTAACTAAGTTAACTACTCTTGATTTAAGTGCTAATCAGATTACAGAGATAAAAAATCTATATGAATTAATTTATTTAACAGCTCTTTATCTAAGTGGTAATCAAATTACCGAAATAAAAAACCTTGAAGCATTAACTAGTTTAACTGATCTTGTTTTAAATTTTAATCAAATTTCTGAGATAAAAAATCTAGATACATTAGCTAAGTTAACTACTCTGTTTTTGGGGCATAATCAAATTACCAAAATAAAAAACCTAGATGCATTAACAAGTTTAAGGATTATTTTTTTGTCTGAAAATCAAATAACTGAAGTTAGTGGTCTAGGTACATTAATTAAGTTGACAACTCTTTTTTTAAGTTATAATCAGATTACTGAGATAAAAAATTTAGATATCTTAATTAATTTAGATACTCTTTATTTAAATGATAATCAAATTTTCGAGATAAAAAATATAGATAACTTAATTAATTTAACTACTCTTGATTTAAGTGATAATCAAATTACCGAGATAAAACAATTTAATCAATTGTCAAACTTAAAAAAATTAAACATAGGAAATAACCCTATAGTAGCAAAGTATAATATCAAATTAGAATCAGGAGACAATTATTTACCCATTATTCAAAAAATCTTAGCAGAAGAAAAACTAAAACAAGATAAATTAACAACGGCAACCTTACCCGTTAAAGTTTTATTATTAGGAAATCATGCAGCAGGGAAGTCGTCTTTTTTACATTATATAGTTCATAAAACACTACCAGATGCTAATTATAGCAATTCTACGCATATTTTAAACATTAAACAATGTGCCTTAAAAGAGAAAATAACCGCTAATTTTTACGATTTTGGAGGGCAAGATTATTACCATGGTATTTACAAAGCCTTTTTAACCAATGATTCTATTAATGTTATTCTATGGAATCAAAACACTAATAAAAATGAAAAAAATGCTCCAGACACTAATAATGTGGGAACTATAAACTTTCATACGAATTATTGGTTGCACCAACTGCAACACTATTATACTTATACTAGAAAAGAAGAAGAGTCAGAACCTATTTTATTAGTGCAAACTAGAGCAGATGTATCTGAAGAAAAAAGAGAAACTACCAATCAAAATACGGAATCTTTAAACATTAAAAATGAGTTTTTTATATCCTTAAATAAAGAAGTAGTAGCACAAAATGAAAAACTACAAGCTAGTTTAGCTTATACAAAAGCAGCACTCATTGAGCTAATAGTTGCAAAAACAGAAGATAAAAATATTCCTCACTATGAAGCAGAATTAATCAATTTTATAACTTCTTTTAAAAATGATGGAAGAAGAAAAACCCCTAAATCAATTACTTTAGAAGAATTAAAAGCACATTACCCAGCCCCTGAAAAAGACAGAGATAGTTATTTAAGGACAAGTTTAAATCAGCTTTGTAAAAAAGGCGTAGTATTGTATTATCCTAATGAACCTACTTTAGAGAATATAGCATGGTTAAACCCAGTATTGGTGGTAGAGTTTATTTATAAAAACATACTTACTAATCAGCAAGTACAAGAACAACAAGGAAAAGTAAATAAACAAGCTTTTGAAAAATTATTTGAAAAAGATTATAAAAAACTAATAGACGTTTTAATTACCAATAAAGTAGTATATCTAGATACCACAGCAGGGCAGGAGCCTACTTATATTATACCTGGGTATTTACCATTAGCAGAGTCAGACACCTATCATCACTTTTTATTTCACGATTTACAAAAACCAGATGTTGTTTTAAAATTCAAGCATTTTATTCCATTGGGTTTTATGAATCAATTAATTTGTTTTTATGGAGGCAACCCTGAGAAAAAATTATATTGGAAAGACCAATTGCTTTTTACTACACAAAATCAAAATGCTAAAGTGTTAATTCAATTAGATTTTGAAAAACTAACGATTAGCATTTCTATAAAAGCCACTAAAACAATTAAGAATGTTACAGAAGAATTAACAAAAGTGTTCTTTGATATTATTGCTTTGTATTGGGATGATAAAGAGTATTTAAATAGCAAAACAATTATTCATGATCCTTCAAAAATTGGAGCTATAAAACCAAAGTATTCTTCTAAAAATGTAGGTTTATTACGAGGAAAAGTGAATTATGAAAAAACACTTGATACAAGTCGTTTTTATAAAGAATTAATAACACCAGAATTTAAATTAGAAATAAAAAGAAACAGGATAAAAAGTTTAATAGAAACAAAACCTATAGAAGATATGTACCTTTCTTTAAACGGTACAAACTTTATTAAGTATAAAGAGTTGCATCATATAAAGTCAAGTACTATGATTTCCTATACTTTAGATAAAAAAGCAGCTTTAAATTTTAACAATCCCAAAGCCATTGACATTGTCCAATTCAAACCCTTTACATTTAATCCGTATATAAAAAAGATGAAAAAAATATTTGTTTCCTATTCTAAAAAAGACCTAAGTATGGTAAATACTTTTTTAGATCATTTATCCGCTTTAAAAAGAGACGGTAAAGTAGGTACTTGGTATTGTACCGAACTAAAACCAGCCGATGAATGGGATAAAGAAATAGAACGCAATTTTAATGAGGCTGATATTGTATGTTTTATGGTGAGCCCAAACTTTATGAAAACAGACTATATTTTTAAGTATGAAATACCAAAAGCATTTGAACAAAATAAAAAGATAGTGCCTATAATTCTTGATTTTTGTGACTGGCAAACAGCTCACAACAATCTAGGGCAATACAATGGGTTACCGTATACAGCAAAACCTATAAGGGACTTTAAAAACGAAAACAAAGCATGGTTTGCTGTAGAGCAATGTTTAAAGATCTTGATAGAAGAGGAGAGCCAATCTTTAGAAAACGAAGGTTTTTTCAATCAATTTGAAAATAATAAGCAATACAAAAACTCACAATTAAGAACTATATACGAGCAGATTGTAGAAGGCAAGGCAGATGTATAAACTATATTAAAAGGGAAAAGAAGTGGTTATTTCTTTTCCTTTCTCAATATTTTCTCCATTTTACGACCTTTTGCCAATTCATCAATTAGCTTTTCCATTTGCCTAGATTGCTTGTATAGTTGAAATTCATCTTCTATTTCTTCAATTCTATAGCCACAAACAACGCCTTTAATCAAGTAAGCATTAGGATGTATGGTAGCTTTTTCAAAAAAACTTCTAAAAGTTACTTTTTCCTTAATAAGGGTTTGTAAAGTTTCTTCATTGTAACCAGTAAGCCATTCTATAACTTGATTAAGCTCTTCTTTTGTTCTTCCATTTTTCTCTATTCTATTTAAGTAATGCGGATAAATAGATCCAAATATCATATTAGCAACTTTTTCATTTTTTTCTGTAGTAACCTTCATGTTTATTTGATTTTGAGTTTATAATGGTAATAAATATATTATAAAAAAACTAAACGATGCAAGACACCGAGGAATTAAACCTTAGGTTATTGTCCTTGCGATTAAGTTATTTTTAAACAGAATAAACAACACAAACCTTAGTAAATTCTATTAAAGTTTGTGCCGTTTATTTTCAATGTTTAAAACAGAGTTTAATAAGCATTGGCTTTTAGTAGCTATCTTTTATTTAGGCTTTTGGCCATCTATTGTCATGAGTTGCATTACCAATGGTTAGTGGTTCAGAATCAGTACCACCTACTATTTTAGTTAATTGCTTTTTAGTTAGAATTGTAGTGTTTTTTGAAGTTAACTTTTTTAAATTTTTCATGTTATAAAATTTTAGTTTTTGAATAATGAGGCTAAATATAAACTTATAATACCTTTATACGAATTATGATTAAAAATTTCGTGTAAATTAATTGAATTATTTTTTCTTTAAACAAGATGAAAAATAGAGCATAGTCTTAGCTACGGTTTCTTTTTTTAACGAAGCAGAAAGGAAAAAGAAACGGTTAATATGCGAAATGTTTATTCGTAAATTGTATTAGCTCCCTAATTCATTTCATTTTTTCCCTAATTCATTGCATAGCTATTTCAAAAACAGCAGTCTCAAAATACTTTTGGAGTGTTATTAATCTTGAAATATCATATACAATGAAAACCATAACAACACTTTTAATCATTTTTGCTTATTCAATTGGCTTCGGACAAAACTTTACAGGAAAAATAATCGATCAACAAAATAAACCCATTTCATTTGCTAACATTATAGCAAAAAATAACACTAATAATTCAACAATTACAGGTGTTATTTCAGATGAAAACGGTGAGTTTACCATCAATACTCAAAAAAGTAATATATACCTAGAAATTAGCTTTGTAGGATTTGTCACAAAAAAAGTAACACCAATCAAAGCTACTATTGGAACAATCATTTTAGAAGAGGATAAAGAACAATTACAAGAGGTAGTAATTACGGCACGTAAAAAACTGATTCAACAAAAAGTAGATCGATTAGTTTTTAATGTAGAAAATACGGTAGCAGGAACAGGAGGAACAGCCCTTGATGCACTAAAAGCAACACCAAGTGTGCACGTAGATACCGATAAACTTGCCATTGTAGGAAAAGGAAATGTACGTGTATTGGTAAATGATAGAATTGTACAATTATCAGGAAACGAATTAAATGCTTATTTAAGTACTATTGCATCAGACGATATTAAAAATATAGAAGTTATTACAACACCACCATCTAAGTATGATGCAGAAGGGAATAGTGGTTTGATT
This sequence comes from Tenacibaculum sp. 190524A02b, assembly GCF_964036645.1. Taxonomy (NCBI): domain Bacteria; kingdom Pseudomonadati; phylum Bacteroidota; class Flavobacteriia; order Flavobacteriales; family Flavobacteriaceae; genus Tenacibaculum; species Tenacibaculum vairaonense. Next base: position 1,106,666 of record NZ_OZ038525.1, read on the forward strand.
AATATTGTTTTAAAAAAATCAAAAGAAAATAGCTGGAACAATCAACTAAGAACTTCCTATACACAAGCAACCTATTCATTATTTAATTATGGAAACACTTTTAACTACAATAAAAACAACCTAAGTTTAATGGCTTCATTAAATGGAAGCCAAGGAAATACAGCACAATTTAATCAGTTTGACATTATTTATCCATCAGCTTCAACCGTAACTAATCTCGACATGAAAAATAAAGAAAATATGATTTCTGGTAGATTTGGTTTAGATTATAATGTATCAGATAATGCCACTGTAGGAATTTTATATTCTGGTTCATTTGAAAATAAAGGGGTAAATGATGGTGGAAGAACATTGATAAACGACGGAAATGGAACGTATACAGATAATAAAGGTAAAGCAGATACAACTAACAAAAACCATTCAATAAATGCACATTACATACAAAAATTAGATACACTAGGTAGAAAATTATCGATTGATGTTGATTACTTTAACTTTAATAATTCTTTTACTAGAAACTTTAGTAGCCAACAGTTTATAACAAATCAAAGTTATTTTGAAGCAAAAAACAGTACCTATCAAAATATTAAAAATTATAGTGGAAAAATAGATATTGAGCATCCAACTAAGTGGGCAAATTTTTCTTACGGAGCAAAAATCACTGCTACAAAAACAGACAGTAATGTATCTTTTTACAATATGAGTACAGGAACACCTGTTTTTGATCCTACACAAAGTAATGAGTTTATGTATTCTGAAAACATCAACGCTTTGTATGCTGATATGTCTAAACCATTAGGCAAAAAATGGCAAACAAAAATTGGACTTCGTTTTGAAAATACACAAACAAAAGGAATTTCTAAAACAAGTAACCAAACAGATAGTAACTCATACAATACATTATTTCCATCTGTATTTTTTGCATATACTCCAAGTAGAAAAAACATATTTAACTTAAGTTATAGTAGAAGAATTCAACGTCCAAGCTTTGAACGCTTAAACCCGTTTCGTTTTTATATCAATTCAATTTCGTATCAAGAAGTAAATCCGTTTTTAAAACCACAAATCTCTGAGAATTTAGAATTTAAACACATTTATAAAGGAAAGTTTATTAGTAAAGCATTTGTAAGTTACGTAGATGATGGATATTTTAATATTATTAAAGCTGAAGATGGAGCACAACAAAGAATAGTAGTAACATTTGATAATTTTTATACAGCATACAACTATGGATTAACTGAAACTTTTATCTACAACCCAACACAATGGTGGAATACAGTAACCCAAGCAACCGTATCAAAAATGGATACTCGCTATAAAGATGGATTTAATTTAGATGCTGAATTAGTAAGCGGATGGAATTTTCAATTTTATAATAGAAATACCTTTCATTTAAACAAAGCAAAAACTATGCAAGCAGAAGCAACGTTTATTTATGCTTCTCCGCAAAAACTAATGTATTTTTCAACCTCAGAAATGATTAGCCTTGATTTAGGTTTAAAATTTTCTTTACTTGATAAAAAGCTAAACTGTACAGTTGCTATAAATGATATATTAAAGCGTAAGGCAACACATGTAAACACTAAAACTAATGGAATAAACCAAACCTACTATAATTATTTTGATACCCGAAGTGTAAAAATTAGCTTAAACTATAGTTTTGGCAACAAAAAAATAAAAGTTAAACAACGTAATTCAGGTAATGAAGAAGAACAAAATAGAGCCAAAAAATAATATATATACAGTACAATAAAAGCTGTTTAAAGAATTAAGAACTTTAAATGGCTTTGTTGTAAACTAAAAATGTACTTTGTAAATCTAAAATTCTAAAAAAGTGAAACTTTTCAATCAAAAAATAAATCTAAAACAAGTTTTCATTGTAATTGTACTCTTGTTAATAGGAAATGTTGGAAAACTCTATCTATTACATAATGTACGTACAAAAAGTGATATTAGCTTTTATGATTATTTCGATCACTTATCTGTCTTTTTATTCTCTATAGTAGCCGTAATATCGGTACTTATTTCATGGAAAATTGTCAATAAAATAGATCATACAAATACAATTTTAAAATTTGTAAAAGTATATACCTTGTCTTTTATCATATTTAATGGAATAGGTATTATTGTCGATTTTCTTCTGTTGACATCAGCAAATATTCAAGAATATGATGTGGTAGGTAGATTTTTTAATACAATATCAGTAGCATTTGTACTTGTTGATATTTTTGCACTTACCTCTGCATTCTTATATTTTAAACAAACCCAAAAAGCTGTTTTAGAATTAGAGCAAACCGAAAAAGAAAAGGCTACCTTACAATCACAAATGTTACAAAAGAACTTAGAACCTCATTTTTTATTTAATAATTTGAGTGTTTTATCTGGATTGGCAAGAAAAAAGCCAGAACAAATAGAAGATTTCATTGATGATTTTTCAGATGTGTATCGATACTATTTAAAACATGGAAAAAAACAATTAGTGGAGTTAAAAGAAGAGCTTTCTTTTCTGAAAAGTTATATGAGTTTAATAGATAAACGCTTTGGAAACGCTTATCAAATAGAAAACAAAATTGAAGATGCAAACGGATTTATCATTCCATGTTCATTACAACTATGTTTGGAGAATGCTATAAAACATAATAAAGCAAGTGAAGAAAATCCATTAATCATTTTACTATCAAGAAATAAAAATAGGATTGATGTAAAGAACAAATTAAATAAAGTAGATTTTACCTTAGGAACTGGCACAGGAAATGAATATTTAAAACGACAATATCAACTCAACTTTAATAAAGAGGTTGTTTTTACCGAAACAAATAATGAATTTATCGTTGAAATTCCATTACTTCCCGAAGTATAAAATGATTCAGAAAGATGATTATTTACAAATTCTATTAGACCATTATAAATACAAATAAATGAAAGCATTAATAATAGAAGATGAGGCTATTAACATTGAAATTATTACCGATCACATTCTTCGATACAATAATAAAATTGAAATTGTAGCTTCGTTACAAAGCAAAGAAGAAGTTGAAAAATGGTATCAAACTAATGAACAAGTAGGTTTAGTATTTTCAGATATTGAGTTGTTAGATGGAAATGTATTTTCTTTATTAAAAACTAACATTATAAAATCCCCCATTATTTTTACAACTGCTTACAATACTTTTTATCAAGATGCTTTTGATGTAAACGGAATAGCATATTTATTAAAACCTATAAGTTATAACAAGTTTAGTAAAGCCATGGAAAAGTTTGAAAATCTACAAAACAAAGAGGTCGATTGGAAAAAAATATCAGAAAATATTCATGAAGTAAATAATGACTATAAAGAACGTATTATTATAAAAACCAAAACAGAAATAAAGATTTTAAGCACAAAAAATACGGGAGCAATTCTGTCTAACTCTGGAAAATGCATTGCGATTGATGAAAAAGGAAAAGAAAATGAATTTCGTTATAAGTTATCTGACTTAATAAAAGAATTAAATCCAAAAGAGTTTTTTCAAATTAATCGTGGTGAAATTGTAAATATTAATTTTATCGAAAAAATAGAGCCTTATTTTGGAGACAGATTAGCTATTTCAATAAAAAACTATAAAAATCATTTAATTACAAGCGCTTCAGCTACAAGTGAATTTAGAAAATGGATTGAGTAAATTTACATCGAAAATGGTATAAAATCACCAAAAAAAGGTTTAATTCCTTGGGAAGTCGTGGTTATTCAGGTAATTTTACCTTGTAAAAAGGTGTTATATCACTTTTTAAGTAACTCTTTCAGTACATTAATTTCAATAGATAATTTTTTATTCTCTTCAGTAAGTCGTTTAATCTCATCATCTTTCCCAAAAGACGTTTTAGGATGGTAAGACTCTGGAAGCATTAAGGCAATATCCAAAAAAAAAATATGTTTCAAAGCATAACAAATTTTCCAAAGACTACCCGTTAAAATTCTAGGACTATTTTTATAACGGTAAACCTGAGTAGAAGAAACCTTTAAAAAAGAAGCAATCGATTTACTTTGTACAGCATGTCTTTCTATATAAGAAGACAATAACTTTCCAATATGTGGTGAGTTACGCATAACAATTTTTAATTTTAAATGGAGTATAAATATATAAAAAGTAATGCTTTTAGAGTACATATTGAATCAAAAACAGTAAGAAAATTATCTAAAATAGTAATGTAGTATACATTTATAGTAAATAATAGTACAAGGATAGTAACTAAGAATATACTTATAATAAATAATTCTACAAGCGTAGTAATTAATAATACACTTATAGTAAATAGTTTTACAAGCATAGTAAATAAAAATACACTTATAGTAAAAAGTTGTTAAAGTGTAGTATGAAACCTTATGAGGAAGAATGTTAAGACTGTTTAAACCTAAAAAAATAAGTAAAAAGGAATAACTTTTTTAGACTATAGGAAAAGTTTACATCATTTCAATAACCAAAACAATAATTTGAATAAAAGGATTTCTTATTTTCGCTTTAAAATCGAACAACTATGAACATAAAACAACATATTCCAAACCTTATAACTCTAGGAAATTTGTTATGTGGTACTATGGCAACTATTTTTGCTATAAAAGGAGACTTTACAGCTACGGCAATATTAGTAGTGATAGGTATTGGTTGCGACTTTTTAGATGGTTTAGCAGCTAGAATGTTGAAAGTACAAGGAGAACTTGGAAAACAATTAGATTCTTTAGCAGATATGGTTACTAGTGGAGTAGTACCAGGTATTGTAATGTTACAATTATTAGTACATGCCATAGATAAAGATGCTGTAGGCTACTTTGGAATAGATGAATATGGAAAAACAGGAAGTAACTTACCTTATTTAGGACTTTTATTAACCCTAGCAGCAGGTTACCGATTGGCTAAATTTAATATTGATGAAAGACAAACCGATAGTTTTATTGGGGTGCCTACACCAGCTATGAGCTTGTTTGTAATTTCATTGCCATTGATATTGGATTATTCCAATAGTTCATTTTTTTATGACTTAGTAAACAATCAATATGTTTTAATAGCAGTAACTATTGTGTTAAGCTTTGTAATGAATGCTGAGTTACCACTGTTTTCTCTAAAATTTAAAAACTTTTCTTTTAAAGATAATATTGTTAAGTATTTATTTATCATACTATCTATAGCATTACTAATTGTGTTTAAATTTGTAGCCATTCCTATAATTATTTTATCATATATCATAGTTTCAATAATTCAAAACCTCACAACTAAGTAAAATGATAACTATAGAAGTATGCCAGAGTAGAGAAGAGGCAGAAAAGGTTGTAGCTGGAATTAATAATTATAATGATAGTCAAACTGACCGTATATTACCTGAAGTTTGGACACCTATTGATTTGATTGCTAAAAATCCTGAAGGAGTTATTGTTGGAGGGGTTTTAGGAGGCATAGGCTATTATGCAGGCTATATGATTAAAGTTTTATGGGTAGCAGAAAAAGAACGAAAATCAGGATTAGGATCTAAATTATTGCAGCAAGCTGAAACATTGGCTAAAGAAAAAGGAGCTAAACTTGCAATTTTAGACACTTTTTCTTTTCAAGCAGAAGCATTTTACTTAAAAAATGGGTACCAACGTTTTGGTAAAATTGAAGATTATCCTAAAAAAGGACAATCTTTTATCTTTCTAAAAAAAGAGCTGTAAATAAAGGTCTTGATATAATAAAAATAAAAACTCTGCTAATTGAATAGCAGAGCCCGAAAATTAAACTATCCCGATAAAATCGGCTATTAAACGTTAGTATAACCTAACGATTAAACTCATGAAACTATTATTTAGTTTCTACAGTACTCACTGCTCCTTTAACTAAAGTACCATCAGCGTATTTAGCAATAGGTCTCACGTAGTATTTAGTATTGGTTTGTATATTATCACTATTGTTTACAATGTAATTAGTACCGTTAAAATTTTTGGTAGTATCAATGTATATAACTTTAGCATCTGAAAAATCTTCATGAATACTATATTCAGCACCATATTCTTGTGGTTCTTCTTTAAGAACTTTTGATATTTTTATCCATGAAATAATAGTAGGCTCAGCTTCAAAAGTAGATAAGCTTATAGGACTAAATTTATTTGAATCAAATTCTAATTTTAAACTTCTAGAAGTAGTAGCATCAACATCTGTTGAAGCAGTAATGGAATTACTGTAAGTGTACTTTCCTTTTGAATCTTTTAAAAAACCTCTGATAGTATATGTTTTTCCTTTACTTAATTCTTTTATAGCAGTGTTTACTTCCTCATTATTAAAAATTAACACTGTTTTATCACTGTTTTCTGGAGTTGTAGTACCTTCTTTGTATATAATTCCCCTAGAAATAATTTGTGGATTAGTCCCTTCATTATATTTTCCTTTAATCAAAATATTAACAGTGCCATCAGCATTAATAAAAAAGTCTGTTTTTGTTTCTAAAACAAAGCTTTCTCCATGATCTACATTTTCATTTGTTGTATCATCATTATTAGAAACAACTTCAGGTTCCGATGGAGGAACTAAATTATCATCATTTGAACAACTGCTAAATACAGATAATGCTATAAAAGCGATAAAACTATATTTTATAAAATTCATTTTGTTTGGTAGGTGTAATCCTTTCATGATTTTGTGTTTTTATGTATATCTATAATACGTTACTGTTTTTCTTTACCCTATGTTAAAAAGTGTTAAAAGAGTTTTTAATATTTAAAAAGCTCTGCTGTTATGCAGAGCTTAGTATGAACAAGATTGTTTTTAGTTAAAAATTTAATAAACAGTTTCTCAATGTTTATTAAGCATATATGTTATTTTTTAGTTTCTATAATATCTACAGTTCCTTTAACTACAGTACCATCAGCATATTTGGCAATAGGTCTTAAATAGTATTTTGTATCAGTTTGTAATCCTTTAATGAATAAAGCATAACCTGTATTATTAATAGTTCTATTTTGTGAAATGTAAAGTACTTCTGCATCAGAAAAATCTTCTTTTAAACTATATTCAACCCCTAAATATTTCGGTTTTTCTTTTATAATTTCAACAAATTTTACATTAGAAAAAATAACACTAGTTGGTTCAAATGTAGTTGGATTTATAGCAAAATATTTATTAGAACTAAATTCAAATGTTAGACTTCTAGAAGTTGAAGCATCAACATTTGTAGAAACAGTAATTGCATTACTAAATGTATAATTTCCTTTATTATCTACTAAGTATCCTCTAATAGTAAAGACTTTTCCTTTTGGTAAACTAGGTACTTTAGCATTTACATCCTTATTATCTTTAGAAACAAAAGCTGTTTTATGACCTTTTTTAGGATCTGGCATTGTACTTCCTTCAGCATAAACAAGTCCTCTTATAATAATGTTAGGGTTAGTCCCTTCATTATATTTCCCTTTAACTAAAATATTTATAGTTTCATCTCTATTAATAAAGAAGTCAGTATCCGTTTCCAAAGTAAAACTTTCCCCATGATCTACATTTTCATTAGCTGAATTATCTCCCACATCTGAAGAAATTTCTTCTAATTGGGTTGGAGGCACTATAGATTCATCATCTGAACAACCAGTCAAAACAGATAGACTAATAAGAGTAATAAAACTATATTTTATAAAGTTTTTTTTGCTTGGTAAGTGTACTTCTTTCATAATTTGTGTTTTTGTATGTATATAATACGTTGTCAATTTTATTTACCCTATGTTAAAAAGTGTTAAATTTATTTATTGTCTTAATAAAAAACTCCGTTGTTTAACGGAGCTAATTGTTAAATAAAGACTAGAATAATTACTTAGTCTCTATTTCTTTAACATCCCCTCTAACAATTATTCCGTCTGCATACTTAACAAAAGGTCTAACATAGTATTTAGTTTTTGTTTGTAAATTACCTATGGTAATACCAAAAAGTTCTGAGCTTTTAGTTTCATTCTCATTAGTAGCTAAAGTTTTTATATCAGAAAAGTCTTGTTTTAATGAATATTCAACACCTACTTCTTTAGGAGCTTCCTTTTCTACATTGGTTAATTTTATTAGCGTAACAATCATATTACTAGCTACTATTGTTGTTTGCCCATTTAAAAAGTCGAAACTAATTTTTCTAGTCGTTGAAGCATTAACATCTGTAGAAGCTGTAATTGGATTACTAAATGTATAATTTCCTTTATTATCTACTAAATAACCTCTGATAGTAAAAGTTTTTCCTTTAGGTAGGTTATGAATTTTAGCGTTTACATCTTTAGTATCTTTTGAAACATAAGCTGTTTTATCTCCATTTTTAGGATTAGGTAATTCTGTCCCTTCTTTATAAACAATACCTCTTGAAATAATATTAGGATTAGTTCCTTCATTATATTTTCCTTTTACAAAAATATGTACACTGCTATCATAGTTGATAAAAAAGTCTGTGGCTGTTTCTAAATTAAAACTTTCTCCATGATCTACATCTTCATTATTGGTATCATCATCATTGTTATCTTTTACAGTCGCATCGTTATCTTTAGGAGGAATCATATCCTCATCATTGTTAGAACAACTTGTAATAACTAGTGAACCAAATAAAATTATTAGACAGTAAGTTAAAGTACGTTTTGAGTTTAAAAAATAATTCATGTTTTAATCTTTGCGTTATATCTTTAAAACGATACTCGATTAAAGTACCCTAGAAGAAAAGATGTTAAAGAAGTGTTAAAAGCTTTTTTAGGGTTAAAATCAGTAGCATTTTAAAATTAAAAAAGGCCGTTTATTTAATAAACAGCCTTTAAAATCCACGTTAGTCCCCGTATGTTTAAAAAACAATACTACTTGTTCGAACTGTTTTAGCATCTGTTTTAAAAGTAGTTCCATCAACAAATCTTAAAACGGCTCTTACATAATATTCTTTGCCAGATTGTAAACCGTCCATTTTTATATGAAAAACATCTTTAGTATCTGTAACATCTTGGTTTTCTCCTCTAAATTCAGCATCCGAAAAATCTTTATTAATACTATATTCTAAACCAATAACAATTGGAGTTTCTTTTGAATCTGTAAAACTTACAATAGTAGTTATTGAAGTAGGTAATATTAACGTTTGATTAATATCGTCTTTTAAAAATTCAACATTTATTTTTTGAGAATTTGGATTCCCATTATTTGGGTTACCTAATTCAGTGTCGTTCTCATTACAACTAACTAATGAAAATGTAATAGTCAGTAGAAGTAATTTAGCTACGTTTAGTAATTTTTTCATGTTTTGTTTTCTTTAATGTTTATCTGTATTTAAAACAGATAATTTAGGTTTTACCCTAGTTTTATTGAATAGATATTGATTATTTAACAATAAATTTGATTTATTTTCTTTTTGGAAATAAGTTAAGTAGTTGTAATACAGAAAGTACAGGTTGGAGAATAAAAAAGAATAAAAAAGCAATAGTTAGTACAATATTAAAACCTATTAAATCCGAAAATAAAGGATGATTACTTTCTAAATGACTCTTTGGTAATTTAGAATTTACTATAACAAACATTCCAAAATATAAAGAAGTTAAGGAAGTATAAGTAATGAAAATATGAAGGTATGCTAAAATTTAAAAGGAATATGTTGTAATTTGTATATACTCCAATAAACTATACCCGAGAAGGTTAATAAAAAAGCAAGTATTAAAGAAAAATGAGAGTTGGCGATTACAAAATAAGTATCGTGAATATTTATATCAATAGCATCTGTATCATTATAACAAATACCCATAATTAGTATAAAAAAAGTAATATGATAACGTTTTTTATGTTTTTCAATAGGTGTTACATTTATTTCCTAAAAAAAGAAAATTAACGGATAAAAAACTATTAAAACTTCTTCTTTTTTAACTCAAAGTCCTTTCCTAGGTATACTCTTCTTACGGTTTCATCTTCGGCAAGTTCTTCAGGAGTTCCTTCTTTCAAAATCCCACCATTGTACATTAAATAAGTCCTATCAGTAATAGCTAAGGTAGCTTGTACATCATGGTCGGTAATCAAAATACCTATATTTTTATTTTTAAGTTTAGCAACAATTCCTTGAATATCTTCAACAGCAATAGGGTCAACACCTGCAAAAGGTTCATCTAATAAAATAAATTTTGGATCTGAAGCCAAACAACGAGCAATTTCAGTTCTTCTACGTTCTCCACCAGAAAGCAAGTCGCCTCGGTTTTTACGAACGTGTCCTAAGCTAAATTCATCAATTAGTTCTTCCAATCGTTGTTTTCTTTCAGCTTTAGTTCTATCAGTAAATTCTAGTACAGACATAATATTATCTTCAACAGATAGTTTCCTAAAAACTGACGCCTCTTGAGCTAAGTAACCAATTCCTTTTTGAGCACGTTTATACATTGCATCTCCGGTTATTTCTTCATCATCTAAAAAAATGGTACCACCATTAGGTTTAATCATTCCAACAATCATATAAAAAGAAGTTGTTTTTCCAGCACCATTGGGACCTAATAAACCAATGATTTCACCTTGTTCTACCTCTAACGAAATTCCTTTAACAACCTTTCTACTTCCGTATATCTTTTGTATGTTATTTGCTCTTAATTTCATGAAATGATTGTGTAATAATAAAATTTAATAATTTCTTTTTACTTAGCAATTAAAAAACGCTTAAAAGTATAAAACGATAAATAGTTTTAATCTTAAAATACTCTTAAACGTTAGGTATATAATTTAGCTATTATTTTCTAAAGCTTCCCAAAACTCTACAGCTCTTCTTAAATGAGGAATTACAATAGTACCTCCAACTAAAGTAGCTATAGACATAGACTCCATCATTTCTTCTTTAGTAACTCCATTTTTGTAGGCTGTTTCTAAATGATATGCAATACAATCATCACAACGTAAAACTGCCGAGGCAACTAAACCTAATAATTCTTTGGTTTTTACAGGTAAATGTCCTTCAGCATAGGCATTGGTATCTAAATTAAAAATACGCTTAATAACCTTATTATCTGAAGCTAATATTTTCTCGTTCATTTTAGAACGATAATCATTGAACTCTTGGACTTTTTGAGACATTTTTTTGTTCTTTTTTTAATATAAACTTTGATACATAAATACTTAATTCATATAGTATCATAATAGGCACAGAAACTATTACCTGACTAGCCACATCTGGAGGTGTAATAATTGCTGATAATATTAATACAACGACTAAAGCATGTTTTCTATATCTTCTTAAAAACTGAGGAGTAATTAAACCTATTTTAGTTAAAAAATAAATAACTACAGGTAATTCAAAAAAAATAGCAACTCCTAATAATGTATTTGTTATTAGACTAATATAAGCTTCTAGCTTAAAGTTATTTTGAATAGCATCTGAAATCTCAAAATTATAAAAGAAATATACAGACATTGGTAAAATAACATAATAACTAAATAAAACTCCTAAAAAGAATAGGAGAGAAGAAGTAAATATAAACCCTCTAGATTTTTTACGTTCAGTATCATGTAATCCAGGAGCTACAAATCGCCACATTTCCCAGAGTATGTATGGGAAAGCAATTACAAACCCTAAAATTAAGGAAGACCAAATTCCGGTCATTAATTGTTGTGTAGGATTTAAAGCCTGTAATGTTTGATTAAAATTTATAGTACAAAAACTACTATCAATACCAATAGCAGAAAATGTTTTACAAAAAAACTGGTAGGTAGCAAAATCGGGTTTTAAATGGGCTAATAAAATCTCATTAAAAACAAATTTAATATTGGCAAATATTACAATAGCCACAATAAATATGGATGAAAAACTTCTAACCAAATGCCATCTTAATTCTTCAAGATGGTCTAAAAAAGACATTTCTTTGGAACTCATTGTTAAAATATTCCTTCTTTAATTAAGTCGTGCAAATGTACAACACCCACATAGTTATTTTTAGTATCGGTAACTAAAATTTGAGTAATACTATTATTCTCTAAGGTTTCTAAAGCATCAATAGCCATTGCGTCAACATTAATAGACTTTGGACTTTTAGTCATAATATCTAGAGCTGTGAGTTTATTAATCTCTGTAGTTTTACTCAACATACGTCTAATATCGCCATCTGTAATAATACCAATTATAGTATTATTGTTATCAACAACAGCAGTAACTCCTAATCTTTTTTCTGAAATCTCAACAATTACTTTACTAATAGAATCACTAGCTAATACTTTAGGAGCCTCATTATTTTTTGTTAAATCAGAAACTCTTAGATATAAACGTTTACCCAAAGCACCACCAGGGTGGTATTTAGCAAAATCCTTACTTGTAAATCCTTTTAACTCTAATAGGCATACAGCTAACGCATCACCTAAAACTAGTTGAGCAGTTGTACTGGTAGTAGGAGCTAAATTATTAGGACAAGCCTCTTTTTCTACATAAGAATTAAGAAGAAAATCAGCATTTTTCCCTAAAAATGAATCAGGATTACCAGTAATAGCTATTATTTTATTTTTAGAATTTTTTATTAATGGAACTAGTACTTTGATTTCAGGTGTATTACCGCTTTTAGAAATACAAATCACTACATCGTTTTGCTGCACATTCCCTAAATCTCCATGAATAGCATCAGCTGCATGCATAAAAACAGCTGGTGTTCCAGTAGAATTAAGCGTTGCTACAATTTTTGTGGCAATATTAGCACTTTTACCAATTCCTGTTACAATTACCCTTCCATTAGAATTTAAAATAAAGTTAACTGCATTTATAAAAGAGTTATCTAACAATTTTGCTAAATTAGCTATAGCATTGCTTTGTAGAAGTATTGTTTCTCGAGCTGTAGATAGTATAGTACTTGCGTTTTTCAAGTTTAAATATTTAAAACGTAATTAAAATTGTAAAAATAGAAATATTTTAGGTACAAAAACTTATAAAAAATAAAGTTTATAGCTTTATTAATTATATTTTTTTATAACTTAGTTTTTCGGTTTAATTATTATGTTAAAAGATGGATATAGAGCAGTCGGATTTATATGAGTCATTGAAAAAAATCTTTGGATTCAGTAAATTCAAAGGTTTACAAGAAGATGTTGTTAACAGCATTTTAAATAATCACAATACTTTTGTGATTATGCCAACGGGGGGCGGCAAGTCATTATGTTATCAACTTCCAGCTTTAATGAAAGAAGGAACAGCTATCGTTGTTTCTCCACTAATCGCTTTGATGAAGAACCAAGTTGATGCAATTAGAGGAATTTCAGACAATGATGGAATAGCACACGTTTTAAACTCCTCATTAAATAAAGCAGAAGTTACCAAAGTGAAGTCAGATATTGAAAGTGGCATCACTAAATTACTGTATGTTGCACCTGAATCCTTAATTAAAGAAGAATATGTAGAATTTTTAAGAGCGCAGAAGATTTCATTTGTAGCTATAGATGAAGCACACTGTATTTCTGAATGGGGTCATGATTTTAGGCCCGAATACAGAAATCTTAGAAATATTATAAAGCAAATAGATAATGTACCTATAATTGGTTTAACGGCTACTGCCACGGAAAAGGTACAAGAGGATATTTTAAAAACCTTGGGTATGAGTGATGCTAATGTGTTTAAAGCATCCTTCAACCGTGCTAATTTGTTTTATGAAGTACGTCCAAAAACCAAGGAGATAGAGAAAGATATCATTCGTTTTGTAAAACAACACTCAGGAAAATCAGGAATCGTTTACTGTTTAAGTAGAAAAAAAGTAGAAGAAATAGCACAAGTACTTCAAGTAAACGGAGTAGATGCTGTACCCTACCATGCTGGTTTAGATGCTAAAACAAGAGCAAAACATCAAGATATGTTCTTAATGGAAGATTGTGATGTTGTGGTAGCTACTATAGCCTTTGGAATGGGGATTGACAAGCCTGACGTCCGTTTTGTGATTCATCATGATATTCCTAAAAGTTTAGAAAGTTATTATCAAGAAACTGGTAGAGCGGGAAGAGATGGTGGAGAAGGATATTGCTTAACTTTCTATTCATATAAAGATATAGAAAAGTTAGAAAAGTTTATGGCTAATAAGCCTGTTGCTGAACAAGAGGTAGGCCATGCATTATTACAAGAAGTAGTAGGTTATGCTGAAACCTCAATGAATAGGCGTAAATATTTATTGCATTATTTTGGTGAAGAATTTGATGAAGTAAATGGAGAAGGAGCGGATATGGATGATAATATGCGCAACCCAAAGAAAAAAAATGAAGCTCAAAATGAAGTAGTTACTTTACTTACTGTTATTAGAGATACCAATGAAATGTATAAACCTAAAGAAGTAGTGAATACTATAATAGGTAAAGAAAATGCATTGTTAAAATCTCATAAAACTACGGAACAAAAGTTTTTTGGTATAGGAAAGGAAAAAGACAATCATTATTGGATGGCATTAATACGCCAAATATTGGTTGCCGATTTTATTAAAAAAGAAATTGAACAATATGGTGTTTTAAAATTAACTAAAGAAGGTAGAGCTTTTATAGAGAATCCATCTTCTTTTATGATGACTGAAAACCATGTATACGCTACAGATGATGATGGAACTATTATAACTAATACTAAAGCGTCTAATACAGGAGTTGATAGTAAGTTAGTTGGCATACTTAAAGATTTACGAAAATCTGTAGGTAAAAAATTAGGTGTTCCTCCTTTTGCCGTTTTTCAAGATCCTTCTATTAATGATATGGCATTAAAATATCCTATTACTTTAGATGAACTTTCAAAAGTACATGGAGTAGGTGAAGGTAAAGCTAAAAAATACGGAAAAGAGTTTATTAAAGTAATTTCTTCATATGTAGAAGAAAATGATATTATGCGCCCAGATGACTTAATAGTAAAAAGTACTGGTGTAAACTCTGGCTTAAAACTATATATTATTCAAAATACTGATAGAAAACTTCCATTAGATGATATTGCTAGTTCTAAAGGTTTAGAAATGGTTGAATTAATAAAAGAAATGGAAGCTATTGTGTTTTCCGGAACGAAGTTAAATATAGATTATGCTATTGAAGATTTGCTAGACGAAGATCAGCAAGAAGAAATCTATGAGTACTTTATGGAAGCGGATACAGATAAAATTCAAGATGCATTAGATGAATTTGATGGAGATTATGATGATGATGAATTAAGATTAATGCGTATTAAATTTACAAGTGAAGTAGCAAACTAATTAAACTAATATAACTTATGAAAGCTAACACGTACTTGCATTTTAATGGAAATTGTAAAGAAGCAATGAACTTTTATGCCGATGTTTTAGGTGGTACTATAACTACTTCTATGTTATTTAGAGAAGCACCAGATGAAGTTCGTAATGACTTTCCAGAGGAAACATTAGATTTAATATTACACTGTACATTAGAAGTAAATAATTTTATTATCATGGCTTCTGATTATTATAGTAATTCTGAACCTTTAAATAAAGGTAATAACTTTGCCATTAGCTTAAATACTGAAGATGAAGAACAAACAGTTGCTATTTTCAATGGTTTAGCCGAAGAAGGAAGTATTACCATGCCCTTAGCTGAAACCTTTTGGGGAGGTAAATTTGGTATGCTAAAGGATAAATATAATGTAAATTGGATGTTATCCTTAGCAGATAATACCCACCACAATGCATAATGAATTTAGAAGTAACAACTTATATTCAAGATAAAAAGAAATGGACGCAAGAGTTAACACTCTTGCGTTCTATTTTAATAGAATTGCCATTAGAAGAAACTATAAAATGGGGAATGCCAGCTTATCTTTGTAAAGGAAAAAATATAATTGGTTTAGGTGCGTTTAAAGAATATTGTGCCATATGGTTTCATCAAGGTGTCTTTTTGCAAGACAAATTAAAATTGTTGATAAATGCTCAAGAAGGAAAAACCAAAGCTATGAGACAATGGCGTTTTTATTCTATAAATGACATATCTATTAATACTGTAAAAGAATATGTGAAGGAAGCAATAGATAATTCAATAGCAGGAAAAGAAATTAAGCCTGAAAGAAAAAATAAAAACGTTATTGTGCCTGAAGAACTTAAAGTTACTTTAGAT
Source organism: Tenacibaculum sp. 190524A02b (assembly GCF_964036645.1). Classification (NCBI taxonomy): domain Bacteria; kingdom Pseudomonadati; phylum Bacteroidota; class Flavobacteriia; order Flavobacteriales; family Flavobacteriaceae; genus Tenacibaculum; species Tenacibaculum vairaonense. Next base: position 1,122,688 of record NZ_OZ038525.1, read on the forward strand.
TCCAATGATTTATTATCTCAAAAATTTAATTTATTAACAAATGGCAAGCAGAGGGAGTTTGCCGAATATATTTCTGAAGCCAAACGTTTACAAACTAAACATAAAAGACTAGATAAAATAATCCCTATGATAATCAAAGGAATAGGTTTAAACGATAAATACAAAAAATCTAATTAATTATAATTTTAGAAATTGTAGCAGTTGAATCACAACGAATAATGTACAAGTTAATATTTTTTAAAGAATCTTTACCGGTAACAAAATACTCTGAACAAGGCTTTTTTCTGGGTTTACTCTTTCCAAAATCAACATCCCCTCGTTTTAAAATAGTAGAAATGTAAGAAGTATCAAGAGAGGAACTGTTAAGTACTTTTATAGCTTCTTCAGAAAAAATACGCTTTTTAACACGTATAGTTTTTAAAGTTCTAGAATCCATACCGTAATCAAAAGAAACATTTTTGTTTTTCCAAAAATACATCACTGCCACAGAGCCTAAAGCCACACCTATTAAATAATAACCTATTCTTTTTAATAATTGCATACCTCAAATTTTCGGTAGCAAAAGTAGAAATAAATTACTAGTTCGTAAGATATTTTTTATAAAATAAAAGCTACCATTTCTGGTAGCTTTTTCTTTTACATGTTAGTATTTTCCCCTAAATAATAAAAACATGTTTAATATAGACACTTATCATTTATATAACGAGTAATTGTTTATTATATTTTATTTAGAATTAATCTTTTTACATTTTAACACTATTAAAGTATTGTCTAAATCCTTAGTAAAAAAAAGATAAACATCTCCACCGTCTTTTAACTTGGTTTCTTTCCTTAATTCAGCTACTGATTTAGGAAAGTTTCTAGTAGTTATGTTTGCTTTGGTTTCTGTAATTTCTTTTTTTAATTGTTTTTTATTGTACTTAAAATACTTTTCAATTTGAAAAGTTCTTCCCGGAAATGTATCTGCAAGTTCTTTAGAAGTGTATAAATGTGTGTTATTATGTAATTTAAGTAGTTTTAATTGATTTGATACTTCATTGAAACCTCCAGACTTTAAGATTGCAGCATTTGGTTCATATAAAAAGTTTATGGGGAGGTGATATGTAGCTTCATTTGATGTTTGATATACGAAACTAAACTGTTCTCTACTCTTATTTTTTAAATTACATGTATGTATTTTTATGCCTTCTTTATAATCTTTTTTTAATAAGAATAGTAACTCTTTTACTTCATTATTAATAGCTACAATATAAACAGTTTTAACATATTTTAATTCTTTAATTGTAGATGAAATATCTAAAATAGGGGAGTTTTTAATCAATATGGTGTCTGATTTAGAAAATAGTAAATCAATATTTTCTGGTACATTAGGCAAGCAATCCTTAAGTAGAAATACTTTTCCTTTATTTTCATTCCGTCTTGAAGGGTCTATATAAATGCAATCAAATGTTTTATCTGTTTGCTGTATATAGGAAATTCCATTTCCTATTATAGTTTCAATATTTTTTACATCTAGTGCTTTAAAGTTATGTGATACTATATGTGATAATTTTTCATTAATTTCACAATGAAATACTTCATCAAACTTTTTAGAAAAATAAAAAGCGTCTACACCAAATCCACCTGTAAGGTCGATTAACGATTTACCACCTATCAATTCAGATTTAAAGTTAGCAGCTATTTCAGAAGAGGTTTGCTCAATACTTATTTTTGAAGGATAAATAATATTACTATTTGTAAACCAGGTAGGTAATTTTTTTTCTGACTTCTTTTTAGCTAAAATTTGGTTAGCAATTTCTTGTTTTGTAACACCTTTTAAGTCAATTTTACCTAATAATAATTTATTAATGTCTTTGTTTAGATTATTGTTTATAAAAAACTGACAATCAGTATTTAATACATTTTTATTAATCATGAGAAAAACGTTGTATAATAGCACTTAAACATACATCTGTATGTGTTTCAAAAATACGATATTTTAACTAAAAAATTGATTAGAATTTAGTACGTTTGTTGCCTTTTTTAATTCAAAATTTATATAATATATGTCAAAAACAAATATCTTATTGATTGCTATGGCGTTAGTTTCGTTAAGTGTAAGTGCTCAATTTTATGTTTCAGCTAGTGGAGGATATGCTATTCCTAGTGCGGGTGTAAGATTTGGTACTGAAACTACAGCTAATGGAGTAGAAAATACTTATGGAAGCTATGGTGAAGGAATTCATACACAGTTAAGAGCAGGTTATTTTTTTAATAAAACTTTCGGTATTGAAGGAGCTTTTGGTTATTTACATGGCGCAGATCAAACATCTATTTTAGTAGACGTACCAAATCAACCTTTTGTAGATGTAAAATCTAGAGGTAGAGCTTATGGTGCTTCTTTATCATTAGTTTATAAGTTTACTAACAATATATACGGTCGTTTTGGAGCTTTAATTAAAGTTGGAGGAAGAACAGAGGCAGTAGGAAAAGTAAATGCTAACTTGCCAGCTCAATTAGTAAATCCAGCAGCACCAATTGGAGCTACTGTTCCATTAAATATGGAGTTTACAAGAGATTATAACGGAAGATTGCCTTTAGGCTTTATTGGAGCTATTGGTTACAAGTATGATTTATCTAAGAAAATTGCACTATTTGCTGAACTTGAGTACATGGGGATTAGTGTAACTAGAGATAGATCAAATATTGGAGAATTTACAGCTACTTTAGCGGGACAAAATGTTAAAAGAGCAGATTTATTAAATTTAGTACAAAACACTCCTGCGTTGTTGAGTCAGTTTGAAAGTTTACTACCTTTAATTAAAGATGAAACTTTATATGTTGACTCTTTAAGTACTGAAGAATTACAAAACCCAGGAAATAGAGAATTATCTCAAAAAGTACCATATTCTTCTTTTGGAATTAATTTTGGTATCACTTATACTTTTGGAAAATAAGTTTATAAAAAATACTTTACTCAAAGTCATCTTTAATAAAGATGGCTTTTTTTTGTATTAAAACAGTACTTTTTATCCCTTAACATACTTACGATTTTAATTTATACTTATACTTTTTTATCTAGTTATAGTATTAAATTTAAAAAACACGAATATAAATTACCTCAATCAAACTTATGTAATCCCTTTAATGTTATTTGGTTAACGGTTTTTGTCTTTTGTTTTTTTTAACAACTATTCTTTTATGTAGTTTAAATCGTCTAGATTTCTTCAAAATAAAAAGCAGATATAATTGTTATAGGACAAACAATTTGATTTGTTAATAATCATTTTTTGATGCTATCGAGAATAGAGTATAATTCTAGATCCTTACTTTATTGATTGATCATAAAAAATATTTTTAGCAAATCAGAAACTAAAATAATTTTTATATATCATGAAAAATACCCCTTATTCATTTATTAAAAGAGGAATACAACTCGTATTTCTTTTTGTATCTACAGCTGTCTTAGCACAAGTCAACACAGGTGGCTCAGCTACAACAGCTAACCATCAAAAACAAATAATAGGTTATGTAACAAATTGGGACGCATGGAAATCAACAAACGCTGGAGTACCAGCTAAAGGTGCTTTAACACATTTAAATATTGATTATTCTAAGTATACCATTCTTAATTATTCTTTTTTTGGAGTAGCAAAAGATGGTTCATTACATAGTGGTGACTATAGAAATAAGCAGATTTATCAAGATGGAGCTGTACAGGAACCAAGTGACATTTTCTTTACAAATATTTATAGTAGTTGGGATATGTATCTTTTATTTGGTGAAATTGATGCTATTAATTATGTAAATGAAGATGCTAAACAAAAAGCTGAAGCACAAGGTTTTGAGGTGGAACTTGAAGCCAATACATGGAGCCACCCAACATGGGGGATTAGCGGTAAATTACCACTTCCTTTGCATAAAGAAGGTGGAGCGCCTGGTTTATTAAAGTTAGCTCATGAAAAAGGTGTTAAAGTAATGGCCTCTATTGGAGGATGGAGTATGAGTAAGCATTTTCCTGAAATGGCAGCTGACCCTGTTAAAAGAGCTAAATTTATTGAAGACTGTAAAAAGTTGATAGCTGTTGGTTTTGATGGTATTGATATTGATTGGGAATTCCCTGGTCCGTACTCTGGTATGAACTTTACAGGAAGTGAAGCTGATTTTGACAATTTTGAAGCATTAATTGAAGAAATTAGAACAGCTATTGGTTCTGATAAATTAGTTACTGCTGCCTTTGCACCAGACCCTAGAAAGTTAGAAGGTTTTGACTGGAGGAGACTAGCTAAGAGTATGGATTACTTTAATATTATGGCCTATGATTATAACGGAGGGTGGTCTAATAAAGCAGGACACAACGCTCCTGTGTATAATTATGAAGGTGCTGAAGTTTCGTTTTTTAACTGGCAAGCTACTTTAGATAGACTTGTTCAAGGAGGTGCTCCTAAAAATAAGATTTGTTTTGGGGCTCCGTTTTACGGTAGAGGAGTTATTACTGAAGGTACAGCTGAATTAAATGCAAAAACAGTAAAAAAACAAGTTACACTTCAACCTGATGGACCAATTTCTACTTCCGCAGATTATACGAATTGGAAGTTAGATATTTATGATGGTACTCCAAATCACTTTTTCATAAAACAAACTGCTTTAAAAGCTAATAGCGGTTGGACTAAAAAATGGGATGATGAAGCTAAAGTACCATATTTGGTAAAAGATAATTTCTTTTTAAGTTATGATGATGAAAAGTCGATAGAAATAAAAGCCCAATTTATTAATGAAAATGAATTAGGTGGAACTATTATTTGGACTGTGTTTGGAGATTTAGAGATTAGTGGAACACCAACTTCTTTTGGAGATAAATTAAAGAGATGGTCAGATGTAAAATCTCCTTTAGTAAATAAAATAAATGAAGTATTTGCTAACGGAGGTACTTTAAACACTGAAGAAAACACAATTGACAGTAGTTCTTTATCTGTTTACCCTAATCCTGTAGTTAAAGATATTATTACTTTTGAACTTGGAAACACAGGTAAAACTGGTACTATTTCTGAGGTGAAAATTTACGATATAAAAGGAGCAGAAGTTTATAGAGCTGAAGTTAAATCTAAAGATCGCAAACAAAGTTTTGATGTAAGTAAACTAAATAGTGGTACTTATATTTATAATGTAAATTTAGGACAAGGTAAGCTTACAGGAAAGTTTATTAAGGTTGATTAGTTAATAAACTAGCACTACAAGTTTAAGTGGAATAATTTCCCTTAAAAAATACTAAAATAAATAATGAGGCTGTCTTTTTAAGGCAGTCTCTTTTTTTGTTTACAAGTTTTGTGTTTTTTGTACAAGAAAATAATTTAGAAAAAATTCTTGTGCAGAAGGTGTTTACTGTAGGTTATACAAGAGAATAATTCAGAAAAAAAATGTACAAAGTTGTACAGAGTTATAATGAAGTAATTAAGGGTAAACTAGATATATAATTAATAGTTTATTACATTTTAAAATGCGGCGTGCTTCAAACAATAAATAATTAATAAATGCAAAGGTTGTTTATTTAGTGTATTCGTCAAAACTACCATCATTATATAGTAATATAACTTTTACAAGTTTTTTTCGAGCTACATTTTCTTGTTTTTCTGTAGGCGCTGAGAATTGCGTATTTGAAATTGTTTCTTGTTTAGTAGTCGTTTGAGCAAATAGAGAAGGAGTCTCAATTTCTTCTTTTTCTTCAGTAACAGTTTCAATTTTCTCTAAACTTTCTTTTTGTTTAGGAAAACTTCCTTCACCGTTCAAAAGCCAATACAAATCTACTTCAGGAAATTTAGCTATAATCTTTAATACAAAATCTAGACTAGGTTTGTTTCTTCCAGACATAAGATGAGATAAGCTTGAGCGAGGAACTTCAATAGTATCTGCAAAAGTTGACAATGTTAAACTATTGAATTTAATAACTTCCTTCAAACGTATTATAAAATGATCATGATTCACAATTGTAACTAATATTTGTTTGTATACAAATGTAAATAAATGATTTTAGATATCAAAACAGTTTAAATGAATATACAACTCCCTTAAATACTGATTAATAACTTTAAGTAATGATGTATAAATATTTAAAAAACAGAATATTAGTTGTTTTGCATAATCAAAAACTATAATAGAGTACTTGTTAAAATATTATAACACGATGTATAAGATTTACATTTGTTAAAGGGTATGGTAATAGAAATTTAGATATTAATAGTCAATACAAGAAACAAAAGTATCCTTTAATAAAAACTAATTGATATACCCACTTATAGTGAATAACAATGCATCCTATAAATACTCTTTAATTAACTAAATATTATAGATTAAAGTAAACATATGCTTTTATGATCTATATATACAATCATAAAAGAGTATTAAAAACTCATAAATAACTATTTTTAAGATGTATTTGGAGTGATTAGCTAGTTAATGGTATTAAAATCCTTAGTGTTTACATAACTAATAGGTATAAACATTATTAACATAAGTAAATTATAATTAAAACAATAGTTTACAAATGTAATGAAAGATTTGAATATTATTATTTATATGTTGTAAACATCTTTAAAACCATTAAGGTATATGATTTATAACTCATAAATACTCTTAGTATAAGAAGCATATCCAAGGCTTAATTATGCACTTATTTTATTTAAACGTAAAAGCTCTATATAATATGACTTTATATTAAAAATAGTAGCTATAAACAGTCTTTAAATGGTATTATATAGGATAAATAACTTACTCAATACGAATTCTAAAAGACTTTAGGTTAAGACTTACTTCATGTGGCCTTTGAACTCTATAATATTAAATCAGGTATCAGCTCTAAATAAACCTTTTGTTTACATAAGTAAACTACATTTATCAAAGGGATCTTTTAAAAGAAGTATTAACAAATGTAAACTATTTAATGAAAGTTATTTTAAAGCTAGTGATTCCTTTTTCAGAAGTAAAATAAATAGAACCATTATGTGCTTCTATAATACTTTTGCTTAAAGTTAACCCAATACCAGAACCATCTTTTCTAGTTGTAAAATACGGTATAAAAATATTGTCTTGTATTTCTTTTGAGATTCCAATACCATTATCTTTAATAATTAAATGCAGTCTATTTTTTTCGTTAGCTATTTTTATAGTAATCATTGGATTCTTGGTTTCCTCTAAAGCATATATACAATTAGATAATAAGTTAATTATAACCTGTTCTATTTGTTTTTTATCTGCATTAATATGAAGTTCATTAGTATGATTAAATTTCACTATAATACCTTTTTGAGTAAACTCTTGAGAAAGTAGAGAAAGTGTATTATTAACTAATTCCTTTAAATCAAATTTTTCTTTATTTGGTAAAGGAAGCTCTGCTAATTTTCTATAGGTATCAACAAAGGAAGTTAAATGATGTGATCTTCTTTTTATAATTTTTAAACCATGAGATAATTCTTCAATCATATCTTCATCATTAAAATCTTCCAATAATAAAGAATCTAAATTTTCTGCTAAACTACTAATAGGTGTAATAGTGTTAATAATTTCATGAGACATAACATTCATTAGTTTATACCAAGCTTCTTTTTCTTTTTTATTAATTAATTGTTCAATGGTTTCTAGAGAAATCACTAAATATTCAAATTCATTGGTTTGTGTTACAGAGGTTTTTAAAATAAATGTTTCCTTTTTATCATTAATAGATAGAGCTACGGTATGTTTTATTTCTTTCCATTTGGAAATAAAGCCATTTAAATCTCCTATCTTACTTTGTAACAAGTTCCAATTATAAAATTTTGGAATTTTTAAAAATTCAACAAAAGCGTTATTTAACTGAAAAACTTCAATGCTACTTTTTTTATTTTTTCTTAAAATTAAAACTCCAATACTTAAGCTTTCTATAATATTGGTAAAAATCAAATCCTCAGAAGATTTTAGCAAACTTTTTTGTCGGTGTTTTTCTATAAGTCTAGCTGTTTTATCATGCAGTGGATTTTTTCTTTTACTTAAAGAAATGGTATTGGAATAATCATCGTACAACAAACAATCAATAGACTTTTCAATATCAGCAAATAATTTTTGTATAAAATCAATTAATAGAAAAATTTGAAATCCTAAAAATAAAGTAAAAACAATTGTACTTATTATATAAGTATTAGTGTAACAATAAAAAATAATAATGGAGGTAGTAGCTATAAGAATAACTCTATTTATTATTTGAATGTATTGAGTTTTCCCCATCTTAAAGCTGGTGTTTTTCTAGTCTTCTATATAAAGCAGCTCTAGTTAAACCTAAATCTTTAGCTGCTCTAGAAATATTACCTTGGTGTTTTTGTAATGCTTGCTGTATTAAAAGTTTTTCAGTTTCTTCTAAATTTAAACTAGTACTCAATACATTTTCTAATTTTTTTGTTGAAAAATGTAAATCATCAATTTGTATTAAATTTTCTTCAGTAATAATTACGGCTCGTTCAATAATATGTTCAATTTCACGTATATTTCCTGGCCAATGATACTTATTTAGTGCAGAAATAGCCTCTTTACTAAAACCAGTTATATGTTTTCTATACTTACTATTTAATTTTTGTAAAAAATGAGAAGCAAGTAATTGAACATCTTCTTTTCGATCTCGTAAAGGAGGTAAGTTTAACTCAATAGTATTAATTCTGAATAACAAATCTTGTCTAAAAGTTTGCTCTTCAACCATATCATGAATAGGAGCATTGGTTGCACAGATAATTCGTGCATTAATTTCACGCTCTTTGCCTTCTCCTAAACGTGTTATTTTTTTATTTTGAATAACAGTTAGCAATTTAGATTGTAAATGAAGCGGTAAGTTTCCTATTTCATCTAAAAAAATAGTACCTCCTTTAGCTAGTTCAAACCTACCAATAGTATCTTTATGAGCATCAGTAAAGGCGCCTTTTACATAGCCAAACAATTCACTTTCAAAAAGGTTTTCATTTAAAGAACCTAAATCTACATGTATAAAAGGATGATTTTTACGGTTAGATTGTAAATGAATTTCTTTAGCAAATACATACTTACCAGTCCCGTTTTCTCCTAATATTAAAATATTAGCATCAGTTGGTGCTACTTTATGAACTAATTTTATAGCCGATTGCATAGCCTGGGAATTCCCTATAATATGTTCCGTTTGTTTATGAAAATCTTGGTTTTGCTGTTCCTGTACTATTTGTAACTGAGTTGCTTTTCTTTTAGATCTTGATAATTCAACTCCAGCATTTACAACGGCGTACAATTTTTCAGAATTCCAAGGTTTTAAAATAAAATCAGTAGCACCTTGTTTTATTGCCTCAACTGCTAAATGAACACTGCCAAATGCAGTCATTAACACAACAGTAGTTTCTGGACTAAGATTTTTAATATGCTTTAACCAATACAAACCTTCTTTACCATCTTCAAAACCAATCCTATAATTCATATCCAATAAAACAACATCAATAGTAGATGTAGTTAAATGATTGCCTATTTTTTTAGGGTTGTTTTCAGTTTTAATTTCAGTAAAGTATTTTTTTAAACTAATTCTAGCTGAAAACAAAATATCATCATCATCATCAACAATTAATATAGTCGCTTCTTTTTTTCTCATAGTACATAGTTAGTTATTTGTTTGATATCGAACAAAAAAATGTTCATTTATGAACACATTAAATTTATACTAAAAAAATTAAACCACTGATAAATAATGTTTTAGCTATTTGTTTTTTATTGGCACATTTATGGACTTTACTATAGCAAATCAAATTAAAAAGGATGGACAAGCAAATACAACCTAAACACAAAACCACTAAAAAAATGTTACTCTGGGGAATACCTTTAGTTTTATTAATTGGCGTAATGCTAATGAATCTTACTCGTAAAAAACAAGTAAACATAAAAAAAGAATTTCTAAGTATAAGAAAGGTTTCAAAAGGAGATTTTGAAGATGTTGTATTGTTTAATAGTATAGTAGAACCTAAAACATCTGTTTTAGTAAATATAATTCAAGGAGGTTCTGTTTCTGAAATTTTTGTAGAGAATGGGCAAATGATAAAAAAAGGAACTCCAATTTTAAAAGTTTATAACCCTAATGCTGAACTTAATTATCTAACCCAAGAAACTGCTATTGTTGAGCAAATCAATAATCTAAGAAATATAAGGGTCAATATTACTAATCAACAACTAACTTTAGATCAACAACTTTTGAGCATAAATAATGATTTTAAAAATGCTGCAAGACAATACAAGCTTGATACGACTTTATATGGCAAAGGTGTAGTTGCTAAAGATCAATATCAAAAATCAATACAAGAATTTTCTTTTCAGAAAACAAGAAATGATGTTATAAAAAAGAGCGTGTCTGAAGAAAAGAAGAGTAGAGAAGTACAATTATCTAGAATTAATACTTCCATAAATAACATGCAAAAAAGCTTAGAGTTATTAAGAAAAAATAAAGAAAATTTTGTAGTGAAAGCGCCTGCCGATGGCTTATTATCTTCTTTTAATCCGATTCTTGGACAGAATTATAACCAAGGAGAATCTGTAGGAAAAATAGATGTTCTTAATGGATACAAACTTGTCGCTAATATTGATGAGTATTACATTTCAAAATTACAGAAAGGAATTAATGGAACTGTGTCTTCTAATGCTAAAAACTACAGCATTGAGTTACACAAAATTTATCCTGAAGTTAGTAATGGTAGGTTTACAGTAGAATTACTATTTAAAAATGATAGTTTACAAACAAATATAAAACAAGGAATGAGCTTGAAAAGTAAAGTATTTCTTTCAAACAGTACTGAATCATTACTTATTCCAAAAGGGCAATTTTATCAAAATACAAGTGGAAGTTGGATATTTGTTTTAAGTTCAAATAATATTGCAGAAAGAAGAACTATTAAAATAGGAAGGGAAAATCCTTTTTATTACGAAGTATTAGATGGTTTAAAAGAAGGAGACCGTGTAATTACATCTAGCTATGAAGATTTTAAAGGCATTGAGAAAATTAATTTACAATAAAAATATTAACATATAATTGACATGATAACAATTAAAAATTTAGTGAAGGTTTATAGAACAGAAGAAGTAGAAACAACGGCTTTAAATAAATTAAGTATAGAAATAAAAGAAGGGGAATTTGTTTCTATAATGGGAGCTTCGGGATGTGGAAAATCTACCTTATTAAACATTATTGGTTTGCTAGATGCTCCTGATGAAGGAAATTACACTTTTGACACTATAGAAGTAGCCCATTTTAATGAAAAGCAAAGAGCAAGTTTACGTAAGGAAAATGTAGGTTTTATATTTCAAAACTTTAATTTGATAGACGAATTAACAGTTTATGAAAATGTAGAACTACCATTAATCTATAATAAAGTTAAAGCTTCAGAACGTAAAAAGAGAGTTACAGAAATTTTAGAACGTATTGGAATTGCACACAGAGCTAAACATTTTCCATTACAATTATCTGGAGGACAACAACAACGTGTTGCAGTAGCTAGAGCTTTAGTTACCAATCCTAAGTTAATTTTAGCTGATGAGCCTACTGGGAATTTAGATAGCAAAAGTGGTAATGATGTTATGGAATTACTAACTGAACTTCACGCTACAGGTTCTACCATTGTAATGGTAACACACTCTTCTTATGATGCACAATTTTCATCTCGAATTGTAACCTTAAAAGATGGAGAAATTATTTCTCAAAAAACAAACGAACATAAAGTAGATATATTGGTACAATAAGCCCAGTTATCCATTATCATTAATCAAAACGAATAGAAAAAATCCATAACATTATGTTACAAACATGGTTTAAAATATTTTTCAGAAATCAAAAAAAGAACTGGTTAAATACTATTATAAATATTTCAGGTATTACTTTAGGTTTGTCAGGCTTATTAATTGTATTACTGTATCTTAATGAAGAGAAAAGTTATAATCAGTGGAATCCTTTTAAAGACATTGTTTATAGAGTAAATAGTAGTCACAGAGTTAATGGAATTTGGTTTGTAGCAAATGCAGGACAATACCATACTTATAAAAATGAAATTCCTGAAGTTGAAGAAACCTTAATGGTGTCTCCTTTTTACAGAAGTAGAGTAGTTTCCTTTGGAAATGTTTCTGAATTTACAGAAAAAGTAACCCACACCGAACCTCAATTTTTTGATTTTTTCCCATTTGAAGTTATTGAAGGGTCTACTAAAAAATTTATAGAGAGTAGAAAAAATATTGCGTTATCTAAAACCTACGCTCAACGTATTTTTAAAAATGAAAAAGCCGTTGGGAATATTGTAAAAATAGGAACAGAAGAGTTCGTAGTAACCTGTGTCTTTAAAATACCAGGAAATTCACACCAAGAACCAGACTTAATAATTCAGTTTAGAAATCCAATAGAAATCCATTGGGGAAATCATAATTATGAATTATTCTGCAAAGTTAAAAAAGGAACAGACGTTACTCTTTTAAAGAAAAAAATGGAAGACATTCTTGTTCAAAAATTTTACAAGCAACAAGCGGAACAAGGTGGAGTTTCATTAGAGGAATATGAAGAAAAATATGGTTTTAAAAAAGTATTATTAGACCAATTATCTACAATTTATCTTCATAATACGGCAAAGAGAGCAGGACCAAGTGGTACTGGTAATTACCAACTTTTAATGATTTTATTAGGGCTATCTATACTTCTCATAATTATTTCATGCGTCAATTTTATTAACTTGGCAATAGCTTCAGCCAGTCAAAGAGCCAAAGAGGTAGGTGTCAAGAAAACCTTAGGTTTATCAAAAAAGCAGCTTAGTTTACAGTATATTATTGAAGTAATTTTACAAGGGATACTTTCTTTTATACTTGCTTTAATTATAACCGAGCTTACATTGCCATTTTTTAACGAATTTATACAAAAAGATTTATCAATTTTAAATGGTAAAACAATCACGATATTATTAGTAGTTACATTATTTATATCTTTTTTTATGGGAAGTTTTCCTGCCTATTATTTATCTAACTTTAAATCAGTTGAAGTATTAAAAGGAAATATTTCTAAAACAAAAAAAGGAAATCTAGCTCGTAACATTATGCTAGCATTACAATTTTTAATCTCAGGATTTTTCATTATTGGGATGTTAATTATTAATAATCAAATTCAATACATGATGGATAAAGATTTAGGTTTTTCTAAAGAGCAAGTATTGAATGTAGAAATGTTTAACATAGAAGGAAACCAATATGAAAAGTATAAATTGGCTAAAAAAATTCTTTCAAAAAATGAAAATATAATTGATGTTACTACTGCCATGTTTGTACCTGGAGAAGGTTTTGTAAACGGAACAGGGTTCCATTATAAAGACATTAGCTTTAATAGTGCTTCAAATACAGTAGATTTAAATTATATTGATTTTGCTAAGTTGAAAATATTAAAAGGTAGAGGTTTTTCTGAAAGATTTACTTCTGATACTGTTAATAGTATTATTATAAATGAAACTATTGCTAGAAAAATTGGAGTTTATAATGATCCTATAGGAAAAAAAGTACGATTAGGTTGGATGGGTGATGATGAAAAGCCTTTAGAGATTATAGGAATGATTAAAGATTATCATTTTGATGGATTTGATAATGAAATATCTCCTATGTTTTTGGTTTCTTGGGAAACTTTTAGTTTTACAAAAGACTGGATACCATCCATTCAATTTAAGTTAAACACTGAAAACTTAGACACTACTATTGCTACGATAGAGGATTTTTGGAGAACCAATATAGACACTAAATATCCATTCTCTTATGAGTTTTTAGATCAAAAGTTTGCCAAAACTTATGATAAGTATAAAAAACAACAAACTATGTTTTTAATACTGTCTATTATTGTAGTTATCATAGCTTTATTAGGTTTATTTGCGTTAGCTACACTTACAATACAACAACGATTAAAAGAGGTTGCTATACGTAAAACACTAGGAGCCTCTGTTAATGAAATTATGTTTCCTTTAATCACCAATTTTGTAAAAATTACATTAATAGCTTCAATTATATTAATTCCTTTCGGCTATTATTTTATGCAAAACTGGCTGAACAATTTTGTATATAGAATAGAAATGCCTTGGTGGCCCTACATTGCCACTCCTTTACTGTTAGTTTTTTTAGTTTTTGTAGTAGTAGGTATAAAAGCATTCAATGCAACTAAGGTAGACTTGATAAAATATTTAAAATTTGAATAAAATGTTAAAAGTATGGTTTAAAATATTTTATAGAACTAGTAAGAAAAATTGGTTAAATACAATTATTAATATTTGTGGTTTAGCTTTGGGGTTAATAGGATTAATTATTGTCTTGTTATATTACAATGAAGAAAATGCTTATGATGCCTGGAACTCAAACAAAAACATTATTTATAAAGTAGGGCATGCTTTTCCTGATGGGCAATTATTTGATGATAGTACGCACCCTGAAGGGCCTAAATGCAAAGAAGTTATTCCAGAAATAGAGGATTACTTTACAATGCCTTCGTGGTATATAGAAGACTTGCTAGAGACTGATAAAAGAACATTTTATTCAAAAAAAATAGTTTATAGTACGCCAAATTTTTTCAATTTTTTTCCACATCCAATTTTAGAAGGGGATAAAAACAAGTTGTTATTAACTAGAGAATCTATTGTAATTTCTAATAAAGTAAAAACGTTTCTTTTTGGCAGCCAAAAAGCTGTGGGAAAAACTATAAAATTTGGAAAGAAAAATTATATAGTTTCTGGAGTGTACAAACTCCAGAAACCTTCTACTCTTGAACCTGAAGCTATCGTATGGGAAACTACCAATAAAAGTATGCTTCATCATTGGGGTTCTTTTTCCAATCATACTTACTATAAAATAAAAAAAGGAAGTGATATTCAAAAAGTCGAGAAAAAAATACTAAATGTATTTATTGAAAATAACTTTAAAGAAGAGGCTCAAAAGAATGGAATGACACTGGAAAGCTATATGTTACAGTATGGATCTCAACCTTTTCTAGAAAAATTAAGTGATTTTAGATTAAAATCTAAAGGAGATAGTGGTCCGTTAGAAGGAAAAGGTAACTATTTTTTAATTGTAACAATGCTAGGTTTATCAGTTTTAATAATTATAATTTCTTGTATAAATTTTATCAACTTATCATTTGCATCTGCTAGCTTAAGAGGTAAAGAAGTGGGGATAAAGAAAACTTTAGGAACTTCAGTACTTAATTTTAAAATTCAGTATGTCATAGAAGTTTGTTTGCAAGGTTTACTAGCCTTATTCATAGCTTTGGTAGCTGTAGAATTAATTTTACCTTCATTTAACACTTATTTTAAAACCCAATTAAGTCTAAGAAATGCGTATTTACTTATAAAGATTTCTATACTAACCATAATGATTTGTCTATTGATAGGAACTCTATACGCAACTTACTTACAAAAGTTTAAAACCACAGAAGTTTTAAAAGGAAACTATTCAAAAAGTAAAAAGATGATCCTAGTAAGAAACTTTATGTTAGGGACTCAATTTATAATTTCAGGCTTTTTTGTAATCGGTGGAATTGTGGTTTACAGTCAAGTAAAATACATGCATAGTAAAGATTTAGGTTTCTCTGGAAAGCAAATAGTAGCTGTAAAATTATCTAGTAATGAAAAACTGTGGAATAAATACCAATTGGCTAAAAAGGTTTTTAAGAATGAACCAGACATATTAGAAATTTCTACAGGATTAGAAACACCTGGAAATGACAATGATTTCTCTAATGAAGTTAAATACAAAAACAATTCTATTGATACTAAGTTTATTCCTGTTGATTATGGTTATTTTAAAATATTAAAAACAAAAATGCAAGAAGGAAGAGCTTTTTCTAAAAAATTTGCTTCAGATAGTACCAATGCTATTATTTTAAATGAAACTGCTGTAAAACGTTTAAATATATCAAATCCAATACACAAAAAAGTTCATGTTTTCAGCAAGGAATTTACCATTATTGGCGTGGTTAAAGATTATCATGTAAACGGTTTTGACAAAGAAATCAGACCTATCTTTTATTTACATTATAAAAGTATACGATGGTTAAAAAACAATATGAATTCAGTACAATTTAAACTTAGAAAAGGAACTGAAGCCAACACATTGGCAAAAATAGAACGTTTTTGGAAAACACAATTAGAACCTAAATACCCTTTTGTTTACCATTTTGTAGATAAACAATTTAAAAAAACTATTGAAAAATATGAACAGCAACAAACCTTGTTTTTTATACTTACCATTGTGGTTATTATGGTGGCTTTACTAGGCTTATTTGCATTAGCGACCCTTACTATACAGCAAAAATTAAAAGAAGTAGCTATAAAAAAAGCTTTAGGAGCTTCTATTAAAGAAATTATAACTGATTTAATTAAGAATTTTGTGAAAATTGTAATCGTTGCATCTATATTTTTAATTCCAATTTCTTATTTCATCATGCAACAATGGTTAAACAACTTTGCTTACCGCATAAATATGCCTATATCTCCATATATAATAGCTCCCATTGTATTAATTGTTTTAGTTATTGGAGTAGTAGGTATAAAAGCTTATAAAGCTGCTAAAATTGATTTAATAAAATATTTAAAATTTGAATAAAATGAACATATTAAAACTAATTTATCTATCATTAGTGCTAACTAGTAGTAGTTTATTCTCTCAACAAAAAGTAATTCAAATTCAGAAAGACTTTAATAAAGTTATTATTAGTCCACATATAGAAGTAGTTCTTAAACAAGGAACTGAACCTAAAATTGAAGTTGAGAGTATTAACGTATTTCCTGAAAAATTGAAATATGAAATAGTAAATAAAACTTTACAGGTATATTTAGAAGGTGCTAAAACTGTTACCAAAAATAAAAAAGTAGTGTATAATGGACACAAAAGAAAAATTCCTTTATATAAAAATACTGTAGCAAAAGTAATCTTAACTTATAAAGATGTAGCTGTTTTTTCCTTAAGAGGGGAAGAAAAAATAAACTTTAACAGTCAAATACAACAAGATAAATGTGTATTAAGAATTTATGGAAAATCTCATGTTACTATTAATTCAGTAAAAGTAAAAAAATTAAAAACCACCTTATTTGGCAATGGTTATTTAGAGCTAAACCAAGGTAATGTATCTGATCATAAAGTTACTGCTTATGGAGAAAGTAAAGTAATGGCTACCAATTTAAAAACCAATCAAACTAGAATTACCGCTTATGGAGAAGGTGTTTTTCAGGTTTACGCCAATAATAGATTAAAAGTTAATTCTTATGGTGAAGCTACTGTTATGTATAAAGGAAACCCACAAGTAAATAAAGGAATTGTAATAGGGAAATCTACTATACAAAAGCTTTAAAAATATAATACCATTTGGAAACTAATTGGTATAAATACCAAAAATGAAGCCTCAAGAAAATAATTTCTTGAGGCTTTTCTGTATTTACTTTATTGTATTAACAACCTTCATCGTCAAGATATCCATACAAGAAATCATAAAAATTGGTGTTATTTATTTTAAAATTAAAATTAGTAGAATAACTTCCTCCTGAAGATACTCCTATAAATTCTACATATTGTTTAGGTAAAAATTTATCAAAAGAAACCTTTCCAAAGTCATCTTCCACCGTTATCGAAACGAATTTATAGATTAGGTATTCGTACAATAATTTATTAACAGGTCCTCCAGCTAATAAAAAAGCTTGAGGAAGCTGTATTTTTATATTATCCGTAGTAATTGAATTTATTTCAATTTTATTATTTTTAGTATTAAACAAAAATGGTATTTGTAAATCTAAAGAACCTAATCTATCAATCACTTTACGGTATTTACCAAAAACTCGTCTATATAATCTATATCTAATTTCTGTATTTATTTTAACTTTTATTGTATTATTAGTTGTTTCTGTTTTAATAAAGTTATAGCCGGAAAGGTTTACAATATGTTTAAAACCTCCTTTTTTTCCTGTTTTTATTTCTTTATCAAAGTTTGGTAAGTTAGCAACAGCTAATTGTATTACTTGATGACTTAAACCTATTTTTAAAAAATTTCCTGATCCATTTCTAAAAGCGATTGCTTCAAAATACCTGCAAGGATTTTTAGCAATTTCAATAACAAGATGTGCAATAGCACCTGCAAGATGAGCCTTATTTATAGGTGAAGGTTTACCTAATATTTCTTTTTTATCAGATTTTTCATTCAAATCTGTTTTGAACTCTTCTAAACTATTCTCTTTACCTAAGAGGGTTAATAGTTCAGATTCAGTCATTCCTGTTTCTTTAAGGTAAGTTTGATTTATACCATTTACAAAAACATCATTTTTAAAGCTTTCTTCCTCTGAATTTTGAGAAGAAACACTTTTTGAATTAGTAATTTGCTCATTAGTAATAAGGTCTTCATTAGTACACCCCGTACTTATAATAATTAAAAGGTAAAATAACGTTTTGAAAGTTAGTTTTTTCATTGATTCTAGATAATTTAAAGTTTGATTATCTAAAAATAACTTGAAGAGTATTAACTAAAAGTTAAATGAGATTAACTTTTAAGTTAAAAGAAATAGGAGGGAAGTAGTATATAAAAACCCCAAGACAAGGGGAATAGTCTCGAGGTTTTTGAACATCTATAAACTCAGATATAATGAAAACAATTAAATTAAAATTTGTAGTTAACAGAAAGGTTAAATAAACTTCCTAATTGACTAAAGTGATAACCATCATACGTCATTTGTGAATAACGTTGGTTAAATGTAATTAAGTTAGATTGTGTTTTTACTTGAGCAGGATCATTTAAAATTGCTTGTCCAGCTGCATTTTCAGCTACAAATTCCCATTCTGGTAACACGTTTAACAAGTTATTAGCATTTAAACCTATTGTCCAATTATCATCTACATTATAATTTATCCCTAAATCGGTTACAATTTTTGGAATGAATTCGGTTCTTAGATTGGTATCCATACCTTGTTGTTTAAAAGTAGTTTTACCAAAGTAGGTATTGTTTAAAGAAAAATTAAACTTACCAATATCATAAGTAGCTCCTAAAATCCATTTAGTTCTTGGTCTAGACGTAAAGAATAATGCTTCTTGTGTTGCATTTACCACAGATTGACCTGCATCTGCTACAATTTTTGGATTCTTAACCGCTCCGTCTCTCTCATTTTGAATGGTATAGTTTCCAGATAAGTTAAACCCTAATTTACCTGTGCCTAACTCTATATTTTTATAACCAAAAACAAAATCTAAACCTGAGGTTTTGGTATCAATACCATTTACAAAGAAACTTAAGTCATTTAAATTATTACTATTTAAAACCTGATCTAAAGCAGTATTTCCAGCTGTTGTTCTTCCTATTTCTGTACTTAATATAATTCTATCGTCTACTGCAATATTGTAATAATCAATTGTGAATGAGAAATTCTTAAAAGGTTTACCTCCAATACCAACAGTAAAGTTTGTTGACTCTTCAGCTTTTAACTTAGGAATACCTAATAAACGAGCTTGTGGAGATACATTATTTACCAATCCACCAACTTGAATACCTGAACCCGGTACAAAACTGTACTGTGCTTTTTGTGTATAAATTTGATGAAGCGTAGGTGCTCTAAATCCAGTAGAAACAGATGCTCTTAGTGTATATTTATCATCGGCAAATTTGTAACGAGAACTAGCTTTCCAAACAAAAGTACTTCCAAAATCAGAGAAATTTTCAGCTCTTACCGTTCCACTTAATAAAAAATCTTCATTAATATCCCAATCTAAACTAGCATAACCACCTAAATTATAACGATTAAATGTCCCTGAATTTTCTGGTCTATTACCAGCAAATGAATCAGCACCACCACCATCGTAAGAAGCTAAATCTCCTTCTATTACTTCAAAATTTTCAGTTCTAAACTCAGCACCAAATGCTACAGATATTTGGTCAGACAGAATGCGTGAAATATCTATATTCCCTACAATATGATTAAAAGCAGTACCTCCTGGATCAAAACTAATAGGACTATTACCTCTATATTGATTTACAGGAATAAATTCTTCACCTGGATCAGCTATCCCATTATTATTTATATCATTTAATTCAGGTCTATATACATAATTACCATTGTGAGAATTACTTACATTATATGTTTGCTTATTACCTCCAAAAGTTACACTAGTATCAACATTCCATTCATTTAATTTAGATCTAACTCCCAAAGTACCGTTATAATCATTTAAATCTCCTTCAAAAGTAGGAACATATCCATCATAACCTCCAGCATTAGTAGGGTGATTACCAGGGAAAAAGTTTGCTAAATAAGGAAAGCTAGAAAGTGTTCTCCAGTATGGAGTTCTATAATTAGCAAAACTGTTTACTTTCTTATAAACATAGGCAGCATTAAAGTATAGATTACTTTTATCTGTTAGTTTATATTCTCCATTAATCAAAAACTTTGAAGCTGTAGTTTCTGGAGAACCATTTACATTTCCTGCATCTGGTCTTCTTGATAAAAATTCTCTTACTTCATTAATGTCAGCGTCAAATCCTATTACTGGATCAGCTTCACCTTCAGCATCTACTATACCTGGTCTATTTGCCAAAGCAGTTTTAGAAAAATCTACCGTATAATTTATAAAACCATTATCATCACCTATTTTAGTTCCATTATTAACACTTACGCCTAACATTTCTCCATCTCCTTCTCCTGTAATACCTGCTCTAAAGGTTGCAGAACCATTCTTATAATCATCTTTTAAAATAATATTCATAACCCCAGCAATTGCATCAGAACCATATTGTGCTGAAGCTCCATCACGAAGAATCTGTATAGTTTTAATCGCATCTGTAGGAATTCCAGAAATATCAGCACCAGTTTCACCTCTACCAGGTGATGTTTGTGTATATAATAGCGCACTTAAATTTTTACGCTTTCCATTAATAAGAATTAAAGTTCTACTAGGTCCCATGTTTCTAATTTCATAAGGATCTAATAATGAAGTAGCATCATTAACAGGTGTATTTACTGTATTGAATGATGGTATTTTATATTGTAATGCTTTATCAAAAGTTGTTTGTCCAGTAGCTTGTAATTCTTTAACCCCTACAATATCTACTGGTAGTGGACTTGAAGTATTACTTCTTGCTGGTGTTCTACTACCTGTTACAACTACTTCATCTAATTGAAGTCCTTCTTTTAATGTGATTGTAATATTAGTTCTTCCATTAACAGCAACTTCCTGTGTTTCAAACCCTGAAAAGCTTACTACTAAAGTAGCGCCTTCTTGTACATTTAATGTAAATTTCCCATCAAAATCTGTATTTGTTCCATTTTTAGTGCCTTTTTCAAGAACATTGGCACCTGGCAAGACTTCATTATTGTTGTCTTTTACCGTACCTCTTATTTGTGTTTGTGACCATATAATGGTGCTAAACAATAAGGTACATAGTAGCATTGTGAGTTTTTTCATAAAATAAAAAATTAGTTAATACTTTGAAGGTATTTTGTTTTGTTAACGAATACCTTACGTTATTAACAAGCTTTATTTTATTTTTTTATACTCTTTTTAAAATCTTTTTTTAGAAAAAAACTTGAATTTTGCTATAATATTGAGTTCCATTGGTTCCCATTTGAACCGCATCCCATAAACCGCCACTATCAGTATTTATACCTTGTTGAGTAGGATAGGTGTTGAATAGGTTATTAGCTCCTAATTGAAAAGTAACTTTTTCAGATAATTTATAAGATGTATGAACATCTAAAGTGTATTTAGCCAAATAATAATCTTTAGCCGCATTAAGACGTTCTTCAGGTGAATTATTAAATAAGTCAAGTGGTTTGTATACCTGCCAATCAATTAGTTGTAAAGCACTAAATCTAGTTAAAGTACCACTAACCAAGAATTTTTCTGTAGCGTAATTAGCATTTAAGATTAATTTGTGTTTTGGTGCTGAAGCCAATAAAAAGTATTGTTCTCTATTTCCAAAGAATGTTTCAATATCTAAACCTTTGTTGTTAATCTTTGAAATTTTCATTGTATTAAAATTACCTGTAAAATTCAAATTGATTTGAGACTTATTAAGCTTTTTTAACCAATTTAGTTTAACATCAAATCCATAAGTATCAGTATTTACACCATTGGCAAAGAATTGTACATTCTGTACGTTTGTGTTAATGGGTGAAGCATCAAAGTTTCCGCTTAAAATAATTCTATCTTTAATAAAAATATAGTAAGTATCAATTCCAAAACTTAATGCTTTATTGCATTTATGTAAGAAGCCAAAACTATAATTTATAGCTTTTTCTTCTTTTAATTGACTTATTCCAAACTGTTGTGTTATGGGGTTGTTATTAGCGATTAAAAAAGACTCTGTAGCTTTATTATCAATATAATTAGTGAACTTTAAATTATAATAGATTTGGGCTAGAGAAGGAGCTCTAAATCCAGTACTAAACGAGGTACGTAAGGTTGTTTTTGGTGTAAGTTTTAACCTAGAAGCTAATTTTGTATTTAGTGTACTTCCAAAATCACTGTAATTTTCAAAACGTAAGGCTGTAGCTAATAACCATTCTTTGGTAAAATCAAATTCACTATCAAAATAAATACTAATACTACTTCTATTTCTGTTTACTTCATTTTCTGGTGAATAACCCGGAAAACCTTGAGAACCTCCTGGTCTAATTACACCATTTAAATTCGGTATTTCACTTAAAGGCGTATCTTTGGTTACAGGAAAACCATTACTATCATAGGATGCATATGAAGCTTCTTCTCCTGAAAATATTGCATAATTTTCTATTCTATTTTCCAAACCAAAAGCAATATTTACACCTTTAAATACGTCAGAAAAGTGTTTAGACATGTCTATATTTGTTGTGTTTTGACGTAAGCTATGTCCTCCTGCATCAAAATCTTTAGGAGATTTATCTAATAAAGTGGCATTTAATGTTTGTTTTATGAAATAATGAAAGTAATTTTTACCATAAGTATTACTTACATCTATATTCCAACCTCTATAAGCACTTTTTACACCTATAGAAACAGATTTATCTACAATATTAGAAGTGATTAAAGGATTGAATCCTTCTGGATATATGCTAGTTATATTACGTTCACTCTCTTTTTTTCTTGTAAAAGCATATGCGCTAGTATTTCTATAATTAAAACCACCGTTAGCATAAAACTTCGTTTTGTAATCAATAGGAACTTCTGTATTTAAAAAAACACTACTACTTGTTAAAGCAGCATCACCATAATTTTGTCTAATCATGGTTCCTTGTCTAAATGTATGGTCTTTAGAAAGAAATTCAGCCGAGATATTTACAAATCCTTTTTTTAAAACCTTTGCACCATAATTAAGTCCTACTTTATAGTTAGCTCCATCAATACCTTTTCTTTTGGCATTGGTATTATTATTTGCATTATAAAAACCTACAGAAGAAGTGATGCCAGATATATTAGTAGTATCTTTTAAAACCACATTAATTACACCAGCAATAGCATCTGATCCATATTGAGCAGAAGCACCATCTTTTAAAATTTCTATTCTTTTAATAGCTGCTGTAGGTATGGTATTTAAATCGGTTCCAGAGTTTCCTCTTCCTCTTGTACCATATAAATTAATTAAAGATGCTTGATGCCTCCTTTTTCCATTAATGAGTACAAGTGTTTGGTCAGGACCTAAACCTCTATAAGTAGCTGGAGTTATATGATCTGCACCATCTGAGCCAGATTGTTTTGTGGCATTAAATGAAGGAACTTGTGCTTGCATAAACTGATTTACTTCTAACAATTGGCTTTTTTGAGAAAAGTTTTTTAGTTCTATAACATCTGTAGCTACGGGTGAATCTATTTTTTGTCTTTTTTGATTTCTGGATCCAACAATTAAAACTTCATCCAATTTAACACCAGATTTGAGTATGACTTTTACAAATTGTGCAGAAGGTAAAACAGTTTGGCTTTGGTAACCAATATGGGTAATTGTTACTGGATTGTTTTTTATTAAAGGGAACTCAAAAGTACCATCATTTTTAGAAATAGTTCCGTTTAGAGTTAAACTTTCAATAATATTGGCTTTGTTAATGGGTTCATTCTTTTCATTTACTACAATTCCTTTTAATATAGTAGTTGATTGTATGTTATAAATGCTATCTTTTAAACTATTCGTTAGTTTATTATTTTTAGAAGTATTGCCATTTCTGTTTAAACTGCTATATATTACATAATACTTATTCCCTAAGTATTCTATTTTAAAATTAGTCACTTTTTGAAGTAATGTAAGTGTTTCTTTTAATTTTAAGCTATAAAATGGAGTAGGGTTGGTTACTTTATTTTTAAGGATTAATGGATTGTACGTAAAGTAAATTTGGTGTTTAGAGCTTACAATATCTAAAACTTTGGCTAGAGGGATTTCTTTTTTTTGCTGAGCAATTATTTTAAGATGAAAAAACACGAAACACAGGAACCACAAGCATCTTGTTGTCGAAGTTTTTAAAATCATAAAATTAATTAGTCGTTTTTGTACACCACTAATTTAGCATTTTCTTTTTTAATAGTAATATTTGCAGACTTTTTTACAGCTTTTAAACAAATATTAAGGTTGGAAGTTGGAACAGTACCTGTAATTACAATCTCTTTAGTATCTTCAGAATTATATGTAAACTTAACTCCGTAGGTTTTTGTTATTTTATTTAAAACCTCTTCTAAGGTATTATTTTTAAATATTAACTTTCCACTTTTCCATGAAGTTTTATCTTCCTTTGAAACGATTGTTTTTTCAACAATAATTTTATTTTTTTTAGAGGAGTATTCTATATAATTTCCAGGAACCATCTTTTTGGAAGTTCCATTATTTAAATTTAACCAAATATCACCTTCTTCTAAGTATACATTTGTTTTTAATGGCGTAGTGTTTACATTAAATTCAGTTCCATAAACTTCTACTACCAAATCATTGGTATTCACCCAAAATTTAGCATTTGTAGTTTTCTTTTTATGTACTTTAAAATAAGCCTCGCCTTCTAACCATACTTTTCTTACCTCATTTTTGTAGTATGAAATTTTTGAGTTGGCATTTAAGGTAACTGAAGTTCCATCTTTTAACTTTAACTCTAAAACTTCTCCATATCCCGTTTTATGAGTTATTAGTGAAGGAGTTAAATAAGTATAAACAGAAAAAGAAATGGCTAATAAAATACCTGCAGCTATTGCAAATTTTACACGTGTTTTTTTAAAAAAAGAAACTTTATTAGATTTTTTTTCTTCTTCTAAATTTTGAATGGTTTTTAATTTGGATTCCAATTTATTCCATTCCCTATTTATTTTTTCCTCAGAAACTGGTGTTTTCTTAAAACCAATACCCAATACTATATCACGCGCCTCATAAGCCAGCTGTTTTTTTGCGGGATTGTTTTTTAACCAAAAATCCCAAAAAGAAACATCGGACAACTGACCATTGGTAGCCCAGTTTTTAAATGAAGCATCATTTAAAAAGTCTTCTATAGTATTGTATGTCTTTTTAGCCATTAATCTGAGTCAATTGAGCATATATAAATATAAAGTACTAAAAACTTTTAATATACTCTTTTTAACTGGACAAATTTATAAATTTAATAATTGTGAAACAGCAATTTCTTCTCTTAAATTTTTTACTGCCTTATGTAGCGTATTTACTACGCTTTGATAATTAATATTCATAGTTTCTGCAATCTCTCTTGGTTTTAAATTGCAATGAAATTTTAAATAAATAACTTCTTTTTGTCTTTTGGGCAGTTTATTAATAAGATTGGCTAAGTTTTTATTTCTAAAGGTAGTGGCTTCTTGGTTTGTAATAAACTCTTCAGGTGTAAAATTAATATCTACTATATTATGGTCTATATCTCTTACAACTGCATATTTATTACTTCTATTAATTCTTTTAATGATAAATCTTCTAAAAGAAGAGAATAGGTAAGGGGCAATCTTATCTAAATCACTTAAATTTTCTTTATGCTCATAAATGTATACAAAGAAATCTTGCAAGCTATCTTCTGTAAATTCAACATCTTTTGAAATTTTTAAACCATAACTGAATAAAGGTGAATAAAACTTTTTAAACAGTACAGAAAACGCTTTAACATCGCCTTCTTTCAGTGATTTCCATAAAATTTCGTCAGATAAATTTCCCATTAAAATAGTAGTAATTGCTTCATAAATGTAGTAAAAAAAAATCAAAGTCCTAAAAAACTGTTAAAATAGTTGGTTGATTTCGTTAAAAAACACTGGTCTAAAACTGTTAAAATAAACCAAGTAAAATGCTATATTTGCACTTGCAAAAATTTTCAATAATATATTATAATGAAAGCTGGAATTGTAGGATTACCAAACGTTGGAAAATCAACATTATTTAACTGTTTATCTAATGCCAAAGCACAAAGTGCAAATTTTCCTTTTTGTACAATTGAACCAAACTTAGGAGTTGTAAATGTTCCTGATCCAAGATTGGAAAAATTAGAAGAGTTAGTTGATCCTGAAAAAGTAATTCCTGCCACAGTTGAGATTGTAGATATTGCTGGTTTAGTAAGAGGAGCTAGTAAAGGAGAAGGTTTAGGAAACCAGTTTTTAGCTAACATTAGAGAAACTGATGCTATTTTACATGTGTTACGTTGTTTTGATAACGACAACATTGTGCATGTAGATGGTTCTGTAGATCCTATTAGAGATAAAGAAACGATTGACATTGAGCTTCAGTTAAAGGATTTAGAGGCTGTTGAAAAGCGCATGGATAAAGTAAAACGTGCAGCTAAAACTGGAAATAAAGAGGCGCAAAAAGAGCAAGAAGTTTTAGAAAAAATTCAAGAAGCTTTATTAGCAGGAAAATCTGTTAGAGCAATAGAATTTACTGAAAAAGAGGAAGAATTGGTAAAAACTATGCAGTTTATTACCGCTAAACCTGTGTTATATGTATGTAATGTAGATGAATCTTCTGCCAAAGATGGTAATGCTTATGTAGAAAAAGTAAGAGAAGCTGTGAAAGATGAAGATGCTGAAATTATTATTTTAGCGGTAGCTACAGAAGCTGATATTACTGAATTAGAGGATTATGAAGAGCGTCAAATGTTTTTAGCAGATATTGGTTTAGAAGAACCTGGCGTTTCTCGTTTAATTAGATCTGCGTATCAATTATTAAACTTACAAACGTATTTTACTGCTGGTGTTAAGGAAGTTAGAGCTTGGACCATTCATGTAGGTTCAACAGCACCACAAGCTGCTGGAGTTATTCATACCGATTTTGAAAAAGGTTTTATTAGAGCTGAAGTTATTGGTTATGATGATTATGTAACGTATGGATCAGAAACTAAAGTTAAAGAAGCTGGTAAAATGCGTGTTGAAGGAAAAGAATACATTGTTTTAGATGGTGATGTTATGCATTTTAGATTTAATGTATAATTTATAAATAGTAAAAATCGAATTGTGATACTGATATTAGAAAATTGAGGTATCACAATTTTATTTAACAAACTCTATTTAACAAGTGCTGAATGTAATTTGTTTATAAACTTCAAAAAACTAAATAAAGCTGAAGGCTTGGTGAAAACTAAAAAAAAAGTATTCATAGCGTATATGTATTTGTACGAATTTGGACTATTTTGTTATAATTATTTTTTAGAAATAAATTCCTTTTATTTTAATAGATAAATCTCTGAATATTCTATTTGGAGAGAGGTTTAAACTATCATTTTTTTTAGGTTTACAAGTTAAGTTCGGTATGTTTTATTTAGAACATCATCCTTATATTTAACATATACATACTGTTATTTGTTTAAAAAGTAACTCAAAAAGTTTACGCATATTTTATTCATTTGAATTTATTTTTTAATGCATAATAATTTTTTTTGTATAAATACCTAATTCAGAGGTTAATTTCAAAACATAAACTCCTGGCCTAAGACCTTGTAAGGGTGTTGTCTCAGCTTTTAATCTATCAATATTTAGAGTTCTTGAGATAATTATTTTACCATTTAAATCACTAATTTCTAATTTAAGATTATTCTGTTGTCTTTTAGATAAAACTTTTATATAATTTGTAGTTGGATTTGGGTATATGAATATTTCATTTTCTAATAAAGATATGTTATCTACTCCTAAAGAGTTGTATTCTCTTGGTAAAAGTGCCCATTTAGGATTACCATTTGTAGAGGGTAATACTTTTTCTTCAACCCAGTTCCATGCTGTTTCTGAATTTGGTTGATCTGTTAAATATGACATAGCACCTAAAGCAAAATGAGGATATGAATTTCCTGGCCCCCATGTTAGTTTTTGATTAAAATCTAGTTCAGCATTGTAATTTTCCTTATATCCTATTAATGTTTCTTTCCAAGTTTCAAAGTATGCTCCTTCTTTATTTTTAATTGGAATTCTCGGAGTAGTAATCAAGTAAGGATTGTAATCAACGTCATTAATTTGCTCAATTAGGTTTGAAGCAAACCAAGAACGAATTCCATCTACTTTAAAACCTAGTTCTTTGGCGGTTCCTAATGCAAAATGTAAAAAGTTGTATTCCCAAGGTGAATGTGCTCTACTTGTAGTTTCTGGATTAATTGGATCTTGTAAATGTCCTAAAGATCCAACATTCCAATGTTTTAATGGAGAAGGAGTAAATATGCTATTGTCGTTTCCCCAATTATATAAAAATGTGTTCTCATGTACAGTTCCCCTAATGCTTCTTTGTCCTTCCCAAAGTGCTATAGCATCATTTGTTAAGTTTGTAAAATGTTGTTTTTCAGGAGTGTCGTCAGGACATAAAAAAGTGGTTCTAACTCTATTTCTAAATACCCAAGCATAGCCTCTAATTTGAGCACTAGCTCCGTATATACCTCCATACTTACCTGGACCTCTACCTTGAACGGGATTGTAATATAAACTATGATAGGAAGCCCAAAATTGCATTTCTTCTAAGTAAAAATAATCTCCAGTAACAATGTATTGTAAAGAAAAAGGGTCAGGACAATGTGCAGCATCAGGGTACCAAGGTAAGTATTCATCTGGCGGTGCAGAAGACCATTGATTCGTAGCCCAAGGCCCTACAATATTAACCTTGTCAGTATCTAAAGTTGCTGCTGTAGAACTGTTTATGTAAGGCATATGAGTCATTAAAGTTTCCCTACCTATTACAGATATAGGTTTTCCAATAGCTTCAATTATATTGTTTCGGTCATAAAATCGTGTTGTTCCATTTCTTTGAGAACTTCCCTCCCTAAAATGCATTGGCCAAGAAGCAGCCAATTCAGCTTGGTTTAAAGCTACTTCTGAAGCTTTGTCATTCCAAGTGTATAACCAATTTGTAGTTGTTCTAGGGTATGGTCCTATGTCTTGTCTTTGACCACTTTGTGGCATATATGGAGCCCATAAACCATATTCATAGAGTTCATTATTATTTTTCCATTCATTATAAGTAGAATCAATGTTGTTTGGATCTATTGTTTTGGTTAAATCATAATTTGAAACATATCGAGTTGCTATTAAATAAGCAGTATTATGATCAATTTTTATTTTGGAAGGTGTTTCAGCCCAATATTTACGTGAAAATCGGGAAGCAACATACATTTTTAAAGGAGCTTTGTCTTGTGGAAGTTGATACACAATTTTGGGGTCAGTTAACCCAATCCTCATAGTAACATTGTCAACAACAATATCCTGTAGTGATTCTGTATTTGCAATTTCACCGATGAATCTAATAGAGACCTTATTTATAGTCGGCCAGAAGGTAGCATGAAAAATGGGTCTGAATGATTTGTGTTCGTCAAAACCGATATCATATTTGCTTATGGAATGTCCCCCAGAGGTTAATAAGTTTTCATGGTTTGCTAGAATAATGGTATTGGCTATTTGTCCTGAATTCCAAATGGTATAATCGTTATTGATGAGCATCGAACGGGCTGAAGCATTAATTGTGCTTGCTTTTGTTAATTTAATATTAGCATCAAAGTTATAGTTTTTATGTAGCATTTCAGAAGAAGTAAGAGGGGTAGTGTTGCCATTCAACTGATTTTGAAATGTTATAATTTTAGTACCATAAGCTTCTAATGTTGGTATTAAAAATGAAATGATAGCAAATTTTACACTACCATCTTCGTACCTGTTTTTAATATTAGCTTGAGTTGAAATTGCAGTTCCATTTACTAAAACTTGAGGGAAGTTTTTAATTTCGCCTTTAATAAATGGTCTACCAATTTGAATAGGGTAGTTGGTAGTTGTAACTCCCTCTAGATCAGTTATGGTAATTGTGTTTTGTTGAATAAAGGCCCAAGAAGTATTACAAAAGAGCATTATATAAAAAAGTAAATAGTTATAAAAGATTCTCATAATCGAGGAGGTTTTCAATATGATTTATTTGTTATTAGTTTTTTTGTAATTCTTTTAAAATGGTTTGATATTTTTTTAAATACATCATGTTGCCCTCATCCAAAAGCATAATGGCTTGTTCAATAGCAAGTTCCGCTTTATTATGATCACTAAAACTTTTATGAGTTTTAGCCAAATTAAAGAATGCTTTGTGTGATTTTGGTTGATATTGAATAATTTGTTTAAATATTTCAATAGCTTGGTTATATTGTTTTTTACGAATAAGTTTTTCCCCTACACGTTCTAAACTATTTCCACTATTCCATCTTGATATTGTAGGAAGTATTTTGTAGCCATATTCCTTAGATAATTCTTCGTAATATTGATTGATATTCATGAGAGTATTTTCGTTTGGTATTGAAAAAACTCTATAATCGACATCCCATTTTTTCAATGGGAAAATCATTTTCATAGCATTTATATATGCGGGTAATACAATACCATAATGTGTTTCATTAGAAATAATTTCTGAACTAACTTTAATACTATTCGATAAATAAGGGGTAACTTTATTTTGAAATTGATTTAAATTCATACCAATTTGTGGTGTGTTTTGAATATCAGAATCAGCAGAAGCTACATATAAATTTAGAGTTCTAGGATTTTTTTTAATAGAGTTTTCAATAGCTGAAATTAAATTAGAATTTGAAGAGTATCCCATACTTAAAAAATCACCCGCTGCTATTGCTATATATCCTTGAAATAGTTTGGGTTCATTTAAAAAAGTATGAAATACTTGTGGAGTTGTTGAAGATGTGCCTAAAATAATATTATATGGAGCGACACGTAAGTTTGAGGCTAAATAAGGAAATAATTCGTTTTTAAAGAAAGTATTGAATTCGTTTGGATCTCCATCAAATGGCATTTGCTTCCATTCTATAGGCCAAAATTTACTTCCGTTAGTATATAATTGAGGGCCATAACTTTTAGAAAACCTATTAGGAAAACTAATAACAATACATTCGGGAATACCACTTAGAGTACTTAAATGACTTGTTGTGCTCACTATTTGCGAAAAAAACTCTGGCTCTAATACTACTATTACAGGATATACTTTTTCTTTACTATATAATTTATAGTCTTTAGGAAGAGATATGTTAACTAAAACCTGTTCTTTTAAAACTTTTGAGTTTATTTTATGTTGTTGATAGTTATACAAGCTAACATCTTTTTGGGCGCATAATACCCCATTTACTAATAAGAAACAAAGAAGAATTAGATTTTTCATTAGTTACTAGAGTTAAAATGATAATTCTTTTTTGTATAAATAACCGTTAGAAAATACTAAAACCATGTTTTTGTTAAAAAAAACGTTATTCATTTGTACTTCTTTATCCAAATAAAATGTTTTCCATGTATCACCTCCGTTTGTTGTGTAATAATTAGCACCTTTATTTGAAGTGGCGTAGATTTTTTGTTCATCAATAATCTTAAAACTAACAATGTTCTCATTATTAATAAGAGGTATTTTATTTATATAAATAAAATTTTCTTTTTGATCATCTATTTTAAATATGTTAAATGATTGAGTGCCATTACCTCCTAACCAAATATTATTTTTATCTTGGATTGAAAGGGTTTTTCCAAGTAAAGGCATGTTCATTTCTAGCTTTTTCTGAATCCATGTACCTCCACCATTGTCAGTAAATGTTATAAGCTCAGTTCTCTTATTATAAAGATAAATGTGATTTCCTTTATTATATATAAATTTTGAATTAAAAAGTTTTTCTTGCGAATCATATACAATAGAAATATTCCATGAATGACCTCCGTCTAGAGTCTTCATAATGAAATATTCTACATTGCTTGTAATAGAATTATATTTAGAAGCAGTAAGATATCCTTCGTTTTCATTAACAAAATAAATATCAAAAAATTGATAACCAGTACTTAGAATATTTAAATTACTCCATGTATTTCCTCCATCTATACTTTTTTTAAATAGGCGATTGGATTCTTGTGCATATATGACATCATTACTAGCTATAGTAAATAGAAAATGTGATTTTATTTCATTACTTTTTAAAATTTCAACCCAATTATTTCCTTCATCAGTTGATTTGTATAAATGACAACCATTATCACTTTCAATAGAAGCGTAAGCGATGTTGTTTTCTAGAAAATAAATTTTAGAAAATGATTTGTTAGTTTCGATTTTATTCCAACCCTTATCAAGTATTTTTATGAATTTCTTGCAAGAGTTTTCATTGTATGATATTTTTAAATCTCCACTGTAAGCATCTAGAGGAAGTTTTATTGTAATTTCTGTTTTACCAACAGAAACTGGTTCTATAATAATGTTATTAAATTCAATTATTATATCACTGTCTAATTGGGTACCAGTAATCGTTATTTCTTCTCCAGGGAGTACTACATTTTTGGAAATTTGATTAATAGAAGCAGGTGGTTGAATTTCGTTAGGATTGTTATCATTACATGAAACCATTGAAATAGTTAGGCAAATTGTAAGTATTAAATTAATGTATTTCATTTCTTTAGTTATATAGTTATTATAATCCTTTTATTTTGATTGCATTAGTTTGCTAAAACCATTTCCACCCTACGGTTTTTATTTTTATCGATTGATTTAGGAGAAAGGTTAGCAATACCAAAAGCCCGTAGTTGCGATGCATTTACCTGATGCTTCTCTACAAGTTCAGAGACTACAGCATTAGCTCTAGCCTTAGAAAGTTGTTGATTGTGTGTAAAATCACCTGCATTATCAGTATGCCCAACAATAAAAACTTTGGTGTTAGGATTTGCATTTAAATAGTTAGCTATAGTGGTCAAACTTTTGGTAGAAGTAGGTTTAAGAGTACTTTTATCGGTATCAAAAAACACACCTTTCAATTCTGATCTTCCATATTCGATTAGCTCTTTTTTTAAGTGCTTTTCATTGAATTTTATACTTAGTGAGAGCTTTTTCTCCTTAAGAATTTGTACTGTGTAAGTATCATGATAATATTCAACATGTCCCCAATACATTTGATTAGTCTTTTTAAATGAGAAAGAAAGACTAGAGAGACCTTCATAAAGTATTTTGATGTCTTCTTTTTTAAAGATAGCTTTGAAGTTATCTAAAACGAATACTTTTGATGGATGAGCCCCTTTGTCTTTCCAACGATATACTGTTTTCGTATATTCTCCTTTTTTAGCTGCTTTTGAAACAGCATTTTCGTCAACGTATATTTTCAAAACATCATAAGGTTGATAATAACATTCATCAATTTTGTAATTAGAAAGGATTGAGAAAACTTCTTTTTCTTTACATTTTTCATTTTGAGAAATTGTAATGAACGATGTCAATAGTGCGAATAGTAAGAATGTCTTTATCATTGTTTATAAACGTATTTTATATAATCAAAATTGAGTTTTTTATAGATGGAAAATCTAACGGTTTACAGTGATTTTAAAATTGTTTTAAAAATGGTAATGTTCATATAAAATTTTTTCTATTTTTTTGGTAAAACTTATATATCCTCGCCAACCTTTTATGTTTGTAAGAACAGCTATATAGATTTTTTTACTTGGAATTGTTATTACAATAGAGGATGCTCCGGCTTGTCTTCCAGTATGTCCGTATCTTTTTTCGTTTTTATCATGAAAAATCATTAAACCATAACCATATTTTTCTTTTGTAGGAATGGCATCACGCCAACTTGGAGTATATGTTTTATCATCATTGAGGTAAGGAGTTTGCATTTGATTTATTACTTTATTTGAAAAGAACTTTTCTTGCTGAAAAGCCTGTGCAAATTTTATCAAGTCTTCCGCTGTACTTAAATGCCCTCCCGCAGGTAAGTTTTCACTAACATCTCTCATATTAGCTCTTCTTATTTTTTCATTTTTTAAAAGCCTATATCCAGAAACACGATGATTAATGATTGAATAAGAATCGTCACTTGTTGTATGTTTCATCTTCGCTGGATCAAAGATGTAATACTTCAACAAACTTTTGTAGGATGTATTCATAACATCACTCAGAATGCAACCTAACAAGCGATAACCAAAAGAGGAGTAATTCCAATTAGTATTGGGTTTATAAAGCAAAGAATCGTTTTTAAAATTTTCTAAGGGTTCGGTGCTATTTGTATATCGCGTATATTTTCCTAATTGGCTTTTAATTCGATTGAATTCAATAGCATTAGAGTCTTTAGCAGTTTTAGCTTTTTGAAATTCTCTTTCAAAATTTTTATAATGTCGTATTCCAGAAACATGTGTAAGTAGATGTCTGGTTGTAATATTCCATTGTTTAGTTGGAAAATGCGGACAGTAATTTTGTATGGGAGTATCAAGATCTATTTTTTTTTCAATTGCCAATTTCATTGCTAAAGTGGCGGTAAACCATTTTGAAACAGAAGCAGTTCTATATTTACTTTGAATGCTGGCTTTTACATTATTTTCAATATTTGCAAACCCAAAAGAATTTGAATAAATAATTTTATCATCATAACCAATAGCAATTTGTATTGATGGTATTCCTGTTTGCTTTATTTCTTTAAGGGCAATACTATCTATTTTGTTTTTTAAAGAGTTTTGTGCTGTTACAGTTATGACAAAACAATAAATGATATTACAGAAGAATTTTTTCATGGATAGTAGGGTTTTCTTACGATTATCAAAAATGAAGTTTTCTCAATTAGAATGTTTAACGGTTTGTAGTGATTTTAAAACTAACGGTATTCCGTGATGTAGGTTTGAGTATAAATAGTTTTATTTGCAGTAATTAAAGAATCTTTACCTTCTTAATAAATATACTCATGAAGAAAGCAATATTATTACTGTTATTAGTTAGTGTAACTAGAACTATTGCTCAAGACAATCAATTAAAAAAGGTCTATGATTCCATAACCAGTCAGATTAACAGTTTTTCTAAGGAAGAAATACAAATAAAATCAGATGAGCTGTATTTAAGAAGTATACAATTAAAAGATACTTTGTACCAATATAGAGCAAAAAAACTATGGGCATTATGGTATGAAAAACAAGGAGATTATAATAAAGCAATTGAGTTTTTAAAAGAAGAATCAGCTGTAATCGATACTTACAAGTCATCATTAATAAAAGATGAAATCATTGTAGAGAATTATTACGCTATTGCCAAATTGAGCAGAGATAAAGGAGATTTAATAGTGGCAACCGATTATTACTACAGGTCTTTAGAGTTGGCAAAGAGTAGAATTTTAACAAGTTATATTTTTGGAAATTATAATGGTTTGGCGAGAATTTTTTTAATGCAGAAAAACTTAAAAGAAGCAAGAAATTACTTAATTAAAGCAAAGAAATATGCTAAAAGTAAAAAAAAGGAATATAAAATATTAAACAATCTGGCAAACATCAATGTGCATTTAAAAGCATATAAAGAAGCAAAGAAGAACTTAATTGAAGCACGAGATCTTCTTAAAAAAGACGACTATAAATCATTATTAAATAACTATAATAATTTAGCTGCTGTTTATCATTATATGGGAGAGGCTAAAACTTCATTAGAGTATAGTTTAAAGTCGTATGATTTAAAGGTAAAGACCAATGCAACAACTAAGCAATTGGCAGAGAGTTTAATAAATATTAGTACTTCTTTTGTTGGTCTTAAGAACCACAAAAAAGCTGAAATCTATATGAAAAAAGCGGAATCTCTATTCCCCGATGCAGAATCTTTAGAACTTAAAAAGGGAGTTTACAAGAGTTTAAGAGACAATTATGAAGATTTGTTTAATTATAAAAAAGCATTGCATTACAGTAAACTTTATGAAATATACAAGGATAGTCTTTTAAGTAGTAAAACTTTAAAAGAAACTGAAAAATTAAGGGTTGCATTTGAGACAAGATTAAAAGATCAAAAAATAGAAAGTCAGGTTGAATTGATTGAAAATCAATCAAAACAAAAAGAATACCTTGTTTCAGGTTTAATTGTATTGACAATATTATTGATAAGCGCAAGTGTCTTTTACTTTCAAAAAATAAAAGCTCAGAAAGAAGCAATTAACAACAAAGATGCTTTGAATAAAGCAGAAATGGCAAAATTAATAGAAGAACAAAAATTTAAAACCTTTGTAGCTCAAGTTCAAGGACAACATCAAGAACGCAATCGGATTGCTAAAGATTTACATGACAGTGTAAGCGGAAATATTGCAGCAATTAAAATGCAATTAACAAGCCTTAGTGAAAATCATTCAAAAGAGATGAAGGCTATTATAAATAATTTAGATATTACCTATGGAGAAGTAAGAACCATATCGCATAATTTAATAAAACAGGCCTTTTCAGAGCAATTGTTTACGAAGTATTTTAAAAATCTATTAAGCCTATATCAAACTAAAGATTTTTCAATAGAAATTGAATTTTACCCAGAGGAACGACTTAATGAAATATCAAAGGATATAACTAAGGAGATAAGTATGATAGTACAAGAGTTGGTAACAAATATAAGAAAGCATGCTAGAACCAATTCATGTTCTGTAAGTTTAACCATGCATGATGCGTATTTAAATGTACTAGTTGAAGATGAAGGAGTTGGTTTTGATGTTTCTAAAGATAAAAAGGGTATTGGTTTAGAGAATGTTAATTCAAGGGTACTCAAATTAAAAGGAGCCATTGAAGTAGATACTGTTTTAAACAAAGGAACAACAATAAACATTAATATCCCTGTTAGTTTGTAATTTTAAAGAAAGAAGAAAAGATGATAAAGTATTTAAATTTAATTTTGATAATCGTTTTTATGAATTCATGTCAGCAGAAAGGTAATAGTTCTATGGTATTGGAAAATAAACAAGAAATAGTTGATTCGGCAAAAGCAATTGTACAAAAGATTTTTGAATTATCAAATAATCATAAGTTTGTTGAAGGGTTAGACTATTATGCAAATGACACAGAAGCCTATTATGTAAATAATGGAACGGTTTTGAATCTAAGTGATTTAAAAAAATCATACGAAAATATTGCACCTTCTGTTGAAGTTTTAGAAAACTCAATTGATTCTTGGAATACAAAGGTGTTATCTGAAGATGTAGTATTGTTCACATTACCTGTGCGTTTAAAAATAAAATTAAAAGGAATTCCAGAGTATAATGGTCAGCTTGTTTGGTCAGGAGTATTGCAAAAAATAAAGGATAAATGGGTGGTTGTACAAAGCCATGAATCATGGTTGAATTGTGTAGAAGTAAACTCAGCTTTATCAAGCGCCAATTAAAACTAGTTTGATGAAAGAATCAAAGATAAAAGTATTATTAGTTGACGACCATGCAATGTTTTTAGATGGAGTACAATCTATATTAAAAGAATTAAATGTTGTTTCTATTACTGGAATAGCTAAAACAGGATCAGATGCTTTAAAGTTGATTGGAATAAATCAACCAGATATTGTGATAACAGATATAGAAATGCCAGAAATGACTGGCATAAATCTGACAAAAAAGATTAAGAAATTACATAAAGAAATTAAGGTAATTGTAGTTAGCTCTCATGCGAACAGTAAAACAATTACCGATGCAATTAATGCAGGAGCTAATAGTTATATTTTTAAAAATACAGGAAAGAAAGAACTGTTTAAAACCATAGAACTTGTTTTTAAGGGGGAAAATTATTTTCCTTTAGAGGTAAAAGAAACTTTAAGTAATAGCTTGTTTGATCCTAAAAAAAAGAAAGAAGAAGCAGTAAAATTAAGTAAGCGAGAAACAGAAGTGTTAACATTAATATCAAAAGAAAAAAGTACTCAAGAAATATCTAAAGCACTTTTTATCTCAATAAATACTGTAGAAACCCACCGAAAAAACTTAATGAGAAAAATAGGGACAAAGAATATGGTGGGCTTAGTAAAATATGCCATTCAGCAAGGAATAGTAAGCTAATTAATTTTTTTAAAACTCATATTTCTTACACGACCATTACTAATTTTTAATCCTTTTATTAGTTGATTTTTGTTTCTTTTAAATTCAATACAACTAAATGGCCAATGCGCTTCATAAATATCGTTGTATAGTTTATTTAGTTTTATTTTACCATGTTTTTTGTGATACAGATATAGCATTTGTTTTTCTACACTAATTTGAAAATTAGTCTCTATTTCAGAACTATAGTAGATTCCAGCATAAATTTTTGGATTAATATTTTTAATTCTTGAGGAAAGGTGTTTCTGGAAAACTTGTGCAGGTTCATCGTTTACCTTCACAAACATTTTATCTTCTTTAAAAGAAACTATTACATCGGCAACTACATCTTGCATTTTGAAAGTGTTCCTATTAATAGGTGTTAAATTACTTTTTTGTGAATTGGTTCTCACATATTGTAATGTATTGTTATCTAAATTAATTACTCTACCATATTTTTCAATATCATTCCAATATACATCTTCATAACTCAGTAGGAAATTATTTGGAACATTAACATTATTAGTAGTCTTAGTTAATGCTGTTTTTTGTAATGTTTCCTTTTCTTTTTTATTGAAAACTATTTCGCCAATTTGATTTATTTTATTTAAAATATCACCTTTGGTAAAGTTAGATAGTATTACTATTTGTAAATAATCATTAGGGTATGATCGAATGATACTTCTAAATCCACCGATAGCTCCACCATGTTGAATTATTTTTTTATTTAAATGTGTTTCAACACTTAATCCATATGCATATAAAGGTTCTAATAGGGAAGTGG
The DNA here is from genome assembly GCF_964036645.1 of Tenacibaculum sp. 190524A02b. NCBI lineage: Bacteria > Pseudomonadati > Bacteroidota > Flavobacteriia > Flavobacteriales > Flavobacteriaceae > Tenacibaculum > Tenacibaculum vairaonense. The sequence continues at coordinate 1,161,683 of NZ_OZ038525.1, forward strand.
TTAATAGTTTTTGAAAAGTATTTTTTGAACGACTAAAGTTTTGTAACCAAACGACCAAATCTTCAGCAGTGGTATATAAATTTCCAGAGCCTAAGTATCCCCAATATGGAAGTGCTTTTTTAATGGTACTTCCTCCTTTGTAAGAAGTAGCTTTGTTAAAAATAATACTATCTAAAGATTTACTTACATAAGAATGTTTCATATTAAATCTCTTAAAAATCTGTTGTTGCATCCAATTTTCAAAAGGTTCATTTGTAACATTTTCAATAATATTAACCAAAAGCATATATCCCGTATTAGAATATGAAAATTCCGTATTTGGAGGAAAGTTTAGATCTCTTAATTTTGGTAACAAATTGTTTAGATCTTTATTTGTTATAATATCATTTCTCCAACCAGCTAAAGCTAAAAATCCATGTATATCACGTAATCCACTGGTGTGATGAAGTAGTTGTTCTATGGTAATATTATGTGGAAAATTAGAAAGTTCCGGAATATATTTTTTGATATTGTCTTTTACAGAAAGTTTGTTTTGTTCTTGAAGTAATACTATTGCCATGGCGGTAAATTGTTTTGCAATAGAACCAGCATTAAAAATAGTTTGTGTAGTATTAGGTTGATTGTATTCTATACTAGCAAGTCCGTAAGCTTTTGAAAAAATAAGTTTGTTATTTTGTGAAATAGCAATACTTCCTCCAGGATGGTTTTTAGCATTCCATTGATTAAATAAACTATCAATTTTATATAGTTGTTGATTACTTATTTGTCCGAAAAGGACTGTTGTGATTATAAATAAGAATACTGTTAAGAATAAATTTTTGCTCATTTTTTTTCTAATTAATTTCAGAGACAAAACTCTGATAATCTATAGAGAAAAAAGGACGACAGAACACGCCAAAAAGCCGACAATTACCCGTAAACATTGGTGTTTTAATTAAAAGAGATAGAAATTAAACTTAAAGAATAATTGTTGGTTTTTATTAAGAGAAACGGTGTTTCTTAGAATAATAAATAGATTACTAAGTATAATGAGAAGCATAAAAACTTGAGAAAATTGAATCCACCAAAAATCCATATCAAATAAGAAATTTATCATACTACTAACAATGAAAAATAAAATCATTCCAATTGCAAAGAATGTTTGTATAGTGGTAATATGCTTACTTAAGAGAGAATGTTCTTTTTTTATCAATCGGATAATTAAAGGAACTATAACATTTAAAGGTGGAAGAAATACAAATAGTAAAGGAGAAAGGTTAATGATAGTTATAAGTGATGAGATATGATTTTTAGAGATTTCAGGAACTTCTAACAGTTCTTTTTCTTCTATATCTAAAGCTTTAGCTAGTGCTTTTAAGGTATAGCCTTTAGGAGTAGAACCCGCTTCTATACGTTGTATGGTTCTTACCGAAATATTAGCTTTTTTAGCCAATTCTTCTTGTGTTAAATGCTGTTGTTCTCTATATGTAGTTAGTTTTGACATTTTTATCGTTCAATAATTTAAATTCCCATCCAGTTATTAAAAGCAGCCGTTGTAGTTTGACTTGTTTTTAATATGTTTTCTTGTTCCTTTAACTGAATTGCTACTGTATTTTTATTATAGCGATTAATACGCTCAACATACTGTTTATTTACCAATTCTCCTCGGTTAATTTTAAAAAACAACGCTGGGTTGAGTATTTCTTGAATTGAAACCAGTGAATTTTGGTTGAGTAAATGTTTTTTATTTTTACTGTCAAAGGCAAACAATACACCTTGATCTGCTTTGATATATTTAATATCTGCTGTTTTTAAAAAGTAAATTCCACTTGCTGACTTTACTGAAATAAACTCTTTATAAGTATCAGTATGAATTGCTTTTTGCTGAAAATAATTATCTAGCTGTTTAAAGATAGCCAATTGATTTTGCGGAATATTTCCTTTTAAATTATTAAACTTATTCCATGCTTTTTCAAAACGATCTAATGAATACGGTTTTAAAAGGTATTCAATTCCATTAGTTTCAAAGGCGTTCATCCAAAAGTTGTTATAAGCGGTAGTGAATATAATGGGCGTGGTAACGGTTAAACTACTATATACATCAAATACGTTTCCATCTCTAAGTTCTATATCAGAAAAAATAAGATCAATCTCAGTATTCGATTTTAAAAAGGCTAAAGTCTCATCTACTGTTTCAATTTCGGCAAGAAGTGTATAGGCTATATTTAAGTTGTTTAAATAACTAATTAACTTTTTTCTCGCGGGAGCTTCATCTTCAATAATAACAATTCTAAGCATTAGGCAACGGTTTTAATTAACGGTAGATGTACAGTAAAGGTTTCTGAGGTTTCAAGAATTTCTATGGGTTGTTGACTCATCAATAAAAATTGTTCGTTTAAATTTTTTAAGGCAACGCCATTCCCTTTTTTCTTTCTGTTCAGAGCAATTTTATTATTACTAATGACGATACCATTATCAAATGAAATTCTAATGGTGACAGGATTACTTTGAGTACCTAAGTTGTGCATAATTACATTTTCTACGAGTACTTGTAAACAAAAAGGAGGAACAATGACATGTTTCTTTTTAACTTGATCATCAATAACCAATTGGTAATAGTCTTGGTATTTTTCTTCCATGAGCTTAAAATAATTCTCTGTAAAAGATAACTCTTCTTGTAAAAGAATCAATTCTTTGGAAGAATTCGCTAATGAAAAACGATATACTTCAGAAAATCGACTTAAAAAAGTAGATGCTTTTACAGAATCTTCAAAAATCAATTGGTCTAAGATATTTAGATTGTTAAATAAAAAATGAGGATTTAATTGATTCTGTAGCTGTTGAATTTTACTCTTGGCATTACTAATTTGAAATTCACTGATTTGTTTTTTATAGTTTTTAGTATCCTGAAAATACAAGTATGCTAAAGAAAGTCCGCCAAACATTAAAAAGTTTAGTGCTCTACCAACATTATTGCTTATAATGAGGTAAGAAGAACCATAATTTCTTTCTAAGTTGTTAAATGCATAGGATATCAATATTCCAGAGATGTTTTGATATAGCATATAAGCAATAAAACCTATACCGAAGTAACCTATATAGTTTTTAAGACGAGGTGTTTGATGTGGATTTCTCTTTTCTACTTTTCTTTTAATAAAGTCGACAAAGAAAAAAATAATTACACTTCCAAAGAACATCCAAAAGGGGGCGTCGAAGTGAAAATAAAAATCTTCCCAAGATCCTAAAGCGATGGCTATTTTGTTTTTAAGACTTAAAAGCCAACAAAAAGCAAATAAAAATAAAAAGAAATGTCGGTGTTTATTAACGTAAGCTATCATAGTTTTCTTAGATGAGTAAAAATAAGCAATTGCATGATGTTTTTAGGCATATTACAATTGCAAATTATGATTATTTGCTAGGCCAAGACCCCATAATATTTCCTTTGTCATCGTATGCAACGAGTTTCACTTCATTGTTACGATCTATGCAGAATTTAGCTCTTGGTTTTCCTTGATCGTCAAATAAAAACAATCCGTTTTGTTTTCCAGGTACCTGACCTAAAGCAACTCTTCGTGTACCTCTTAAATACCCCTTTTTTATGTATTCTTTACGTTTTAATGAACGTTCTTTAGGGTCTTTAATAGCTTGAAGCTCGTCTGCCATTTGCAGCATTTTTTCTTTGTTTTCATCATCGTTTCGATCATTGAATAGTAGATAGTTATACTTTTTTCTTACTCCGTTTTTCTTCACATCCGTAGATAATAATTGCATTACTTGATCTCCATCATATTGATCATAGGTTAACGATAAGCCTGCAGCGTGTCCATCTTCTGTTTTTTCACCGTCATAAATAAATCCACCGCATTCTTTTCCGTCCTCAGTAAAGAATAACATTCCTGCTCTTTTTTTACGTTTGTGATATATTCTTCCGTTGATAGCATCTCCTTTGGTAGGAAAATGAGCTGCATTGGTAATTACCATTTTAACAGTTCCGTCTTTTTCAACCACATTGATACGCTCTACATCAATGGTTCCAAATTTTTGGTTAAACGGATTTCCGTTTTTAAAAGAATAAGATAAAAAGGCAAATAACCCTAAGGCTACAGTTACTGCAAAGGTTCTTAAAAATACGATTTCTCTTTGTTGATTTTTCATGATATATACTTGTTTATTTGTTGTTTCTGGTATCAAAAGTAGGATGGAAGAAGAGTCTCAGAAATGGGAAACTTTTAAGCCAAGGATATTTTCAGATAAACCAAGGATACTTTCTAATGAACCTATTTTTTGGTTTGATACGATTGTGCTACTTCCAATAAATAAGCATCTAACTTTTTTCTATTCATCCACTTTCCTTTGAGCATTACTCCTAAAACACTTCGAGTATGTTGTATGTTTTCTAAGGGATTCTTTTCTAACAACACAACATCGGCAAGCTTTCCTTCGGTAATGGTTCCACTTTGAGAGTATGTATTAAAATACCTTGCTGGTACAACAGTAGCCGTTTTCAAAGTTTCATAAGTTGAAAGGCCAGCGCTATGAATTAGCTCAAGTTCGTGATGTAATGAAAATCCTGGGAGAAACAATCCATAGGTATCACTACCGGCCATTAAAGGCACACCATTTTGATGCAAGATCAAGGTGAATTTTTGTTGCCATTTCAATTCTCTCGCTAATCGTTCTAAAGATTCGGGTGTCGTAAACCAAGAGTGGGTTCTGTAGTTAATTTTGTCTGAAGTCCAATAATTCACATAGTATTTTGGGAGGTATTTTAAATTCGGATTTTTATGTAAAACTTCTGCCCCCTCTTTACTGGCATATTTACCAATCATTTCAAAGATTCCAAGGGTAGGAGATACATAAACTCCACTAGTTTTAACCTGTTGAGCCGCCTGATTTAACAATGCGTCCGAAAGCAATACCTTTTTTGGTAAAATATTCATAAACTCCTCTACATGTGCTATAGATTTCATACGCAAGGAAAACTCTAATGGTAAATTGCGTTGACCATGTCCAATAACATCAATATGGTTTTTCTGAGTTTCTGCTAAGAGTTTTAAATAAGTTTCCTTCGGAAGGTTATCTGCTAACTTTAAATAATCGTATCCTTTGGCAAGATGAAGTTTAATTATAGAATCTAAGGAATGGGTATTTCGAAAATCCTTTCGCATTAAGTAAGGACCAGCAGTATAATAATGAGGAGCTAAGTAGGCATTTTTTTGCACCTGATTTCGAATGGTAATTTGATCTTGCCCTGGATATTCTGCCATATTTCTGGCGGAAGTAATTCCGTTTGCAATTAATAATTTGAATTCATTTTGAATGTTGTTTTGTAAATGATAATGTGTTTCTGCCAATCCTGGCATTAAATATTTTCCTGAGGCTGGGATGATTTCATCTATAGGGATACTTGCAGGTTTGGAAGCCGATTCAATGGTGTGTATTCTTCCATTTTGAATAATCACTCTTTTGTTGGGAAGAATAGTGTCTTTGTCCATTGGAATAATATGCACATTTTCAAAAGCAATGATCTTGGTTTGGGTAAATCCAAAGCTACTGATACATAAAAATAAGAAGCATAAAAAGCCTGTTCGTGTTTGCATGATGTTTGATTTTAATTTTTGGCAAACCTAGACTATATAAGGGGTTCAGGAGTTCGGAATACGAAATAGAACCTAAAATAGAACTTATTTGTGCTTAAATTCCTTTGGAGTAAGTCCTGTTTCTTTTTTAAAGTTGGTATAAAAAGAAGTTTTCGAATTGAATCCACATTCCAAACCAATAGAAAGCAAACTATACTTGTCAAAATCTGGATCTTTTAACAAGGTCTTTACATCTTTAATACGATAGGAATTGATCAATTCAGAAAAACTCAAACCTGCATTTTCTTTAATTACTTGCAAAAGATATCCACTACTAATACCCGATTGTTCGGCAACACGATCTCTACTTAAGCTAGCATCGTGGTGAATTTTTTCTTCTTCCAGTAAGTACAACAATTTAGAAAAATAGGAATGTTGATTAGCTATGGATTTTTCAGATTTAATAGCTACTTTTCTTTCCATGGTTTTAATGGCATAGCGATCATTGGAAAGTTTAAACTGATACATGCCTTGGTATACAAACCAATATAAAAACAACGAACCGATGGTCCACAAATAAGTAAGCGGTAGTTTTTCTGAAAAGAGAAAACGATGCCCTTCTAAAACGATACCAAATAGTTCCAAGATAGATAAAAATAACCATAGATATAATAACCATTTTTACTTGGAATGTCTTTTGAACTTTTTACAAATTGATAGGATAAGATTATGGTAAAAATGGGAAATAAGATAGAAAGTAAACTGATTCCTCTATAAAATAACGCAACGTTGTTTTGAATAAGTTCTGGAAGTGTATACCAGTTAAAAACGGTAGCTAAAGAAATATATACATTGCAACTACTTAATAAGATAAAAGGAAGGTAGAATAGTTGAATATTTAAAGTTTTTTTGAGTTTCTTTTGAGTAGATTTATAAAAAAAGATAAGTAAGGTGGTTGGGTACAAGAATTGCCAAAGAGCTAAATCGAACCATTGAAGTAATATAGGATAACTCTCACGATCCCAAAACCAATTGTTCATACCTACCAAAGCAATGATAAATAAAGTACATCCTAAATAATTGTTAGTAAGACTTTTAAAAAACCTGGAAAATAGAATAATCAAGCTAAATACAAAATAATGTATAATAGCAAGTAAAGAAATGATTTCTATGAAGGATACTTCAACAGATAGCAAAGGGTATTTCTTAATGGTTGTTGGAACATCAAAGGTAAAAATTATCTTTTTATATAAACAATATGAATATGATAAAAGTTTTTAATTTGGTCATTACTTAATAAACTTAATAACTTCATGTTTGTATGTTTGACCTATAGGAATCTCTATTTGATTTATTTCGATATCCATAGAGGTGTATGCTGTAATTTTATCAAGTGCAACGATATAAGAACGATGCACTCGTATAAATTGATTTTTGGGTAATTCTTTTTCAATAGTACCAATATTGTTTTTTACAACATATGAAGTATCAGATAAATGTATACGTATGTAATCTTTTAAACTTTCGATATATAAAATGCTATCAAAATTTATTTTGTGATGCTTTTTATTAATATTCACAAACATATAATCTGATTGTACTTGAAGTTTGGAAATGAATTGATGTTTGTGTTGCGGAATTTGTCTATAAAAGCGTTCAATGGCTTTAAAGAAACGATCAAAGGAAATAGGCTTTAGAAGGTAATCTACAACATCCAAGTCATAACTTTCTAGAGCATATTTTCTATGCGCTGTTGTAAGTATAACTTTAGGTAAATTACTTTTCGATTTTAAAAAGTCGAGTCCAGTTAATACTGGCATTTGGATATCTAAGAATATTAAATCTACTGATTCTTTTTTTAAAATTTCTGAAGCCGAAATAGCACTATTACAAGTCGCTATTATTTCTATATCAGAAAAAGCACTAATATACTTTTCTAATAAAGTTATTGCAGGCGGTTCATCATCAATAAGTATACATTTTATAGGCATAGTTAGTCTATTGTGATTTGTAAGTGTAAACTAAAATGATCTAGTTTGTCGATTATATTTAGTTCATGTTTATTAGGGTATAGCAAGTTTAATTGTCGTTGAATATTTTTTAATCCAATTCCTTCTTTATAAGCATCTCCAATAGCACCATTTACATAGTGGTTTTTGGTGTTCCAAACACTAAAATAGAGTTTGTTTTCTATTTGTTTTATTGAAATTCTAATAATAGGGTTTTCTAAGTTCCCACTTGCTCCATGTTTAAACGCATTTTCAACTATAGACAATAGTAATAAAGGAGAGATTTGCGCTTTTAATGAAGGGGTTTTTCTTTCAAATTCTACATGTAAACGTTCACCATATCGTATTTTTTCTAAGTTGATATAATTATCAATACATTTTAATTCCTCTTTTATATCTATAAAACGAGCCTGACTTTTATAAAGGGAATAATCTAATATTTCAGAAAGTTGTAAAATCATATCGCCAGCTTTAGGAGAATTTGTCATTACAAACGAATACAAATTATTTAAAGTATTGAACAAAAAATGCGGATTCAATTGTGCTTTTAAAAATTGTAATTCGGTATCTAATTTTTCCTGCTGAATTCTTATTAAACGGTTTGTTTCTTCTTGCTGATTGATGTATACTTTATAGGCATATACGATTAATGCAGGAGTATAAAACATTAATGTCTTAGATAAATAAGCTGGAATATTAAATAAGTACATTGGGTAATTATCCTTGACGTAAATAGAATATTTGAAAAGAACATAGATTATAAAAGAAGTAAAAAAAACACTTAGACTAAATACGGCTATCCTTCCTTTGTTTAAGTATAATGGCACCTGCCAATAGTTAAAGGTGTATACAGCTATGATATAAAAAGGAAATTTCAGTAAGGTGTTTTTTAAGTAGTAGTGATAGTATTCTCCATTTCCATTAAAAGAAAGCGCATAAATAGCTAACAAAGCTATCCAAAATAGTAGGTGCTGTATTACCTTATTTTTTTTCAAGATTTCTGTTAAAATCATTGCATTAAAATTAGAAAAATATAAAATTAGTTCACGAATTAATCGTTAAATAGCTCTTAAAAATAGCTAAATAGTGTTTATCTGTATAAAAAACCATATTTAGACTTTTAAAAAGAGAATAGATCTCTTAAATCATGATTCTTCTATTTAATGAAAAAACGGTTGTTATTTTAAGCTTCTTTGTAGTATATCTAATTCATAAAACAATTAAAATGAGAGTATTTAAACTTAGAACATTACTTATATGTACTGTACTTTTTAATATTTCATGCGGAAAAGCACAAGAGCGTCATTTAATGATAAAAAAAGAAACAAAGCAGATTGAAGAATCGATTATTATTGGAAAAAAAATTAAAGTTAATTCGAAAATATTAAATCAAGAAAAGGAAATATATCTATCATTGCCTCATAAGTATGAGGAACATATCCAATGCTATCCAGTGGTTTTTGTTTTAGAGGCAGAGTTTTTATTTGAGCCTACAAAAGCGATTTCTTCGTTTTTAGCTGCCAGAAGTAAGATGCCTGAGGCAATCATAGTTGGAATTCCGAATGATTTCCATGAGCAAAGACACGAACTAGGATTTAAAAAATGGAAAGGAAAACCAGAAGAATACCTTAATTTTTTCAGAAAAGAATTAATTCCATTCATTGAAAGTAATTATAGAGCGGATTCCCATAGAACAATCATTGCAATGTCTCCTACAAACGGTTTTTTATTTGAAGCCTTTTTTAATCAACCAGATGTTTTTAATGCATATATAGCATTAACAATGCATTGGGATTGGAATCCAGAAAATAATGAGGTAACAATGGTAGATCACATAATTAAAATAATTTCTAATCACTCTTATCCTAAATCGAGTATTTATATTGGAACAGCAGATGATGATATGGTATATAGTGGCGAAGAATACTTGACTTCAAGAAAAAAATTAGATGAATTTCAAAAATCAAAGAGTCAGGTTAAATACAAAGTTGAACTTTTAGAAAATGAAGAACATTATTCAATGGCTTTAGTAGGTTTAAGAAATGCTTTTAAGTTTATGTATCCAAATGAAGAATGGAAATTTCAGAGGTTACAAAAAATGAAAGATCCTGTAAAACAAATAAAAGACTATTATGATAGTTTAAGTAAAAAATATGGATTCGACATATATCCTTTAGAAGATACGCATGGAAAATACGGTATAGTATCACAAGCTGAAAATATGATCAAATGGAAGATGTGGGATAATGAAAAAATTATAGCGTTTATCAAGCTTGGACTTCAATATTATCCTAATTCTGCAAATTTACATATGAAACTGGCAAAGGTCTATAGAAAGGCAGGATATAAAAAAGAGAGTATAGAAACTGTTGAGAGAACAATACAATTGGTGTCAAAATACCATCCTTCCAAATTGAAAGAATATCAGAATGAATTATCTAAGTTAAAAGAATAAAAGAAAATCAAATCTAAAAAATAGCGGTTGTTAAAGTAAATTCGTAACACTTGTTTTATAGGTTTGACCTATCGGAATTATTTTGTCTCTAATAAAAATTCGATTTCCTTCAATTACAGATATTTTAGGAATACTTACAATGTAGGATTTATGAACGCGTATAAAGTTGTGTGGTGCCAAGAAGGATTCGAAATGAGATATTTTTTCATGACTAATAATTACCGTATCATCTTTTAAATGTAGCTTACAATAATTACCATAGGCTTCAATACAAATAATATTTTCTGTAGCTACTTGATGGTATTTTTTATCTCCTTTTACGAAGAAATTACTGGAAGTTTGTGTTGTGTTTGTAGCTGTAACTGGAGTAGCACTTTCCGAAGTTGTAGAAAGTACTTTATTAATAGCCGTAAGCATACGTTCAAAACTAAAAGGCTTTAATAAATAATCAACTACACTTAATTCAAAACCCTCTAAGGCGTGTTCTTTATAAGCTGTAGTAACAATTACTTTAGGCGGATTCTGCAATGTTCTTAAAAAATCAAAGCCTTTTAATTTGGGCATGTTCAAGTCTAAAAACATAAAATCAACCGTATTATTATTTAAAAACTGCATGGCTTCAATAGCATTATAACAGTTTTTTTGAAGTGATAAATGAGGTAGCATACTGCAAAACTCCTCAATAAGTTGGTGTGCCAACGGCTCGTCATCAATAATAATATATCGCATAGTGTTAGTTTAATTGTAATACAGCCTTAAAAGTAGCATTTGTTTTATGAATGGTTAACAGGTGCTTGTTTGGATATAATAAATCCAATCGATGCTGTAGGTTTTCTAAACCAATACCTTTGCTAGTGTTATTGTCAGTATCATCAAAATTATTATCAATACTAAACAACACTTCTTTGTCTTTACCTTGAAGATCAATCTGTATATAAGCATCTTCTGTTAAGGTTTCTACACCGTGCTTAAAGGCATTTTCTAAGAGAATAATAAACAACAAAGGAGCCACTTTTACATCACTTTCTATGGTGTGTGCAAAATTAATAACCACATTTTTATGATGTCTTATTTTATGCAAATCAATATAGTTTTGCAAATAAGCAACTTCCTCTTTTAAAGAAACCAATTCTTTCTTCCCTTCATAAATAGTATACCGCATCATGTCAGAAAGTTTTAAAATAACCTCTGGAGCCTGATGAGAATTTTGAACGGTTAATGAATATAAGTTGTTAAGTGTGTTAAAAAAGAAATGTGGATTTACTTGTGCTTTTAATAAAGCTAATTCAGCTTTCGATTTTTCATTTTGCAAGCTTTTAATCCATTTGTATTGTTCATACAACCATAGTCCAATCAAAATAGGTATAGGAATAATTAGTAAAGGAATAAATAACTCATGTTTTAGTTTTGAATAAAGTTCAGTCTCGTGTTGAAAGAATCTAAAGTAACTAAATAATAAGAGTAGAGAAATATAATATGCAACAATGGTTTTTCCGTATTTCTGCACAAACTTTGGTAATAAAAGATGCGCAATACCCAACCAAATGAATAAAAGTATCACTAAGCTTAACGGATTATCTGGATAATTGATTCTTTCGTCTATAATCAATAGAACAATAAAACTTATTAATAAAGCCAAAAGCTTTAAAAGTATAATTTTATGTTTCTTTAAAAAGGAAATATGATAGACCATTACAGAAATAATGCCCCACCAAACACCTCCAAAAATGGTAGTTTCTATAGGACGGTCTTTAGGTAGAATAATAAACCCGATATGTTCTAATATATATATCAAAGGAACTACAATAACGAGTCCTATACTGAATGCTTTTAATATTTTGTTGAATTGTGGCACGTTTTATATGTACTTAAATAGAAGTTCAAAAATAAAGAGAAGTGTAAAGGTAATGTAACAATTTTGATGAATAGGATGTTTTTCTGTACAAACAAATACTTTTTTATGCCGAGTAAGATTTATGGTTTTAAAAGCCGTATTGAAATGAAGAATGTTCCTGTTGGTCAAATAAATTCGTCCCTCTTTTAAAATAGGTTCTAAGTTCGTTGAAAAATTAGAAAACATAGAACATGAACACCTTAAAAATTCAAGATATCAGCAAAGAATATCCTAATGGGGTAAAGGCGTTGAACCAAGTAGCTTTAACAATTACAAACGGATTATTCGGATTACTAGGACCTAATGGAGCTGGAAAATCATCTTTAATGCGAACCATTGCTACTTTACAAGAACCTACTTCAGGAAGTATTTTTTTTAATGACGTAGACATTGTGAAGAGTCCGCAGTTTTTACGAAGTCAATTAGGCTATTTACCACAAGAATTTGGAGTGTATCCAAAAATAAGCGCCCAAGATTTATTGAATCACTTGGCTGTTTTAAAAGGAATCACGAATACCCAAGAAAGAAAAGAGCAGGTAACCGCTTTGTTGCAACAAACCAACTTGTATCAACATAGAAAAAAATCGGTACATACCTTTTCTGGAGGAATGCGACAACGTTTTGGAATTGCACAAGCTTTGTTAGGAAATCCACAGTTGATTATTGTTGACGAGCCTACAGCTGGATTAGATCCTGAAGAACGCAATCGATTTTTAAACTTGTTAAGTGAAATAGGGGAGAACGTGATTGTGATTCTATCTACTCATATTGTAGAAGATGTACGCGATTTATGTCAAAACATGGCCATACTTCAGCAAGGAAAAATTATAACGCAAGGAAATCCAATGGAACTAACCTATAGTTTAAAAGGAAAAACATGGATTAAAACCATTGCTAAAGAAGAACTAGCAGTATACCAAGATTCATTTCAGGTACTTAGTACTCGATTGGTCTCCGGAAAAACACAAATTCAAGTGTATTCAGAAACACCTTTAAATGGTAAATTCAAACTGTATACACCAGATTTAGAAAGTGTTTACTTTAAAAAATTACAACAAGTTTCCTCTTAAAACTCTTCATATGCTATTCCACTTATTAAAATTTGAAATACAATATCAATTAAAACAAAGAGCACTCATTGCTTTTAGTATCCTGTTTGCATTTTTAGGATATACACTAGGATCTCAAGGATTTTCTAACAAAGTAGCTTTTAATTCTAATTATGAAATCAACTATGACGTAGGCTTACTAAGCTTAGGAAGTGTGTTTATTGTGATGTTTTTTGCTATTAGCGGATTTTTAAGAGACAAACACCATAAAACCGATGCATTGGTATTTACCAGTTCTTTAAGGAAAATACAGTTTTTTGTGAGTCGATTTTTAGGCGTATATCTATTTTCATTACTCACATTTAGTGCCTGTTTTATAGGCTGGTATTTAGGAACTCAAAATCCAGCTTTAGATGCCAGTAGATTGTTAGATTTCAATGTGTTTTCCTATCTAAATACATGGTTGTTATTTGCGGCACCTAATCTTTTTATCGTAACTGCTATTGTAAGTTCAGTAGCTTTGTTAACTCAAAATAATATCGCAACCTATGCAAGCGCTATAGGTATTTACGGACTCTATTTTTTAACAGCTTTATTTTTTAATTCACCTTTATTGGCAGGAGAAGTGAATGCTTCCGCAGAGACCATGCAAATGGCAGCAATAGGAGATCCCTTTGGATTATCAGCCTTTCTAGAACAAACGCAATTTTGGACACCCGCCGAGAAGAATACCCAACAATTAGCGCTATCTGGATACTTCTTAGCTAATCGACTTTTTTGGTTGGGTTTTACAAGTATCCTTTTGTTCGTTTCTTATAGTTTCTTTTCCTATAAAATTTCAGAAAGAAAAAAGAAAAGCAGAGCTATCAAAACGGAAAAGGAAACAGCCTTAGTACCATATCGAATCATAAAAGCACCACAATATTCTTTTAAACATAGTTGGAATAGTTTTGTATCTCAATTAAAAATGGAATTGAATGCGGTACGCAAGAACCTTCCCTTTTTAGCCATTATAGGCATGTGGATTGTAATTGTATTTATTGAAATTTATTCACGTATCAATCAAGGAGGAACTTATAATGAAAGTCTGTATCCAACTACAAGTTTGTTGGTATGGCTAATTAAAGACCCTTTGCCATATATAAGTATTCTAGCGGTAGTTTTTTATGGGGGAGAACTTATTTGGAGAGAAAAAGAAACAAAATTCGACGGGATATTGTATGGTACACCCGCACCAACCTCAGTATTTTTCTTGGCAAAAACCGTTGCATTGATCTTATTACCATGCTTATTAATATGTATTAGTATTTTAATAGCTATAGGATTTCAAATACAGTTAGGATACGAATTCTTAGATTTCACCACCTATGCTTCCCTTTTTTATTTTAGTGGAGTAGGTATCCTTTTTTATATTTTACTTAGTGTATTTATGCAAAGTGTTTTTCCGAATAAATACTTCGGAATGACAGCTGTTGGCGTCTTTATTTTACTTTTTAACACTTCTATTTTAGGAATCGAAAATCCTTTATTTAGAATAGGAGTATTGCCTAAAGTAGAACATACACTAATGAACGGATTTAGCGATACGGTAAAAGAATTTCATTATTATGCCATTACTTGGTTAAGCTTGGCTGTGATACTCACCTTAGTAGCCTATAAATTATGGCAACGAAACAGTTCTTTTTCCTTTAAAAATCAATGGATTAATTTACAGAAACCATGGAAAAAGTGGCAATTGATTGCTTTAAGTCTTTTAGGAATTCTTTTTTTATCAAGTGCTTCGGCAGTGTATTATAACTCACAGGTGATTGGCAATTTTGAAACTAGTGAAGTTATCTTAGACAAGCGTGAAGCTTATGAGCGTATGTATAAACAATACGATACACCGAGACAATTAATTCCGGTAGACATGAAAACAGAGATTCATTTGTTTCCAAAAGAAGAGGCGTATACAGTAAAAGTAAACTATGTATTAGAAAATAGAGGAGGGGTAGCTGTTGAAAATTTATTGATTACGGAAGTTATTCCTACCTTAAATATGCAACTAGAAAAAGGAAGGTTGAAAAAGGACGATACTATACACGAAGTAAAGCTTTTTGAATTTGAAACACCAATTCAACCAAAGGAACGTATCAACTATAGTTATGAGATTCAATACACTAAAAAAGGATTTGAACAAAACAACAATTTCGTAAAAAACGGAACCTTTTTAATGCGAAATAACTTCGATCCGATTTTAGGCTATAGCACTTCTTATGAGGTTCAAAGTGCTTATGAGCGTTCTCAAAGAAATTTACCAAAAAGAGCAACTGCATTAGAGAGCGATAATCATTTTCATAGTGAAGATGAAGGTTATATAAAAATACCTATTGAAACGGTGATTTCAACATCCAAAGAACAAACGGCCATTGCTCCGGGAGATTTGGTAAAGCAATGGGAAGAAGGAGAACGCAACTATTATCAATATAAAATAGCAGGTAATGCGATTCCGTTTTTGGCGTATTTCTCAGCAGCTTATACAACTACTCAAGAAGAGTACAAAGGGATTGATATTGAACAATATTATCATCAAAACCATGATTATAATGTAGAACTGATTTCAGAGAGCACACGACAAACCATAGACTATTGTCAGCAATACTTTGGAAAGTTTCCGTACAATCATGTTCGAATTGCTGAGGTACCAGGACATTGGAGATTTGGAGGCATTGCCTTACCCGGAACCATTGCTATGGTAGCAGATAACTTGCATTTGATTGATGTAAGTGAAAATCCTGATTTTAATTTGGTAGCCAAACGAACCATTCATGAAGTAGCACATCAATATTGGGGACATTTACTAACGCCTAAAAATGTAGACGGTGGTGGATTGATTACTGAAGGATTGGCCAAGTATACCGAAGCCGTGGTGTTAGAAAAAATGTATGGTAAAAAAGCCTTATGGCAATTGAGTAAAACAGCCAATCAACGTTATTTCTCTGGAAGATCCTATGCTACTCAAGTTGAGAATCCCTTGTATATAGAGCAAGGACAATCGCATTTGTTATATGGAAAATCGTTGATTTCTTTATTGGCCTTAAAAGACTTGGTTGGAGAAGAAAAAATGAATCAAGCCATTAAAAATGTAGTAGATAGGTTTAAAGATCTAGATGAGCCTCAAGTCTTATCTATTGATTTGTTAAATGAATTTTATCAAATCACACCGAAAGAGTACCATCATTTAATAGATGATTGGTTTCAAAAAATCATCCGTTATGATTTAAAGATTAGCTCTTCTAAAACAGAAAAACTAGCAGATACTTCCTATCAAACTACGTTAAATGTTAGCGTCAAACGTTTTGAAATATTTTCGGATAGTAGTGAGGAAGAAACTACGATAAATGAGCCTATTTCTATTGGATTTTTTGATAAACAGGTGCAATCGGCTAATAAAAAAGAGATATTATATCTACAAAGTCATCATATAAATTCGAATGAAACTGAGATTATTCTAAAGACATCTAAAAAGCCAAAATTCATAGTCATAGATCCGTATGGATATCGACCGGAAAAAGATAAGGTGGATAATGTAATAGTTGTTAATTAATAAATACTTAAGTTAACTATAATGCGAAAAAATATTAGAAAATCTTTGTAGAAATAATAGTCGAAAAAACAAATAGTTTAGCTTTTTATTGAGCTAAACTATTAACTTATATGGTAAAGAGAATAAGTATTTAAACCTAAAGAGGCACTTGAGTATAGTAAACTAGAAAAAAAATTAACGATAGTATGATATATCACATCTCCTCTATTTAACATAATATTAATTATAGTACAATTATACAGTGATTTCTGTATAACCGTTTTTCAGGCTATTTAGCATAATATCAGATATAACGTCTTTAGACTTATATCGGCAGATATTATGTTAAAAGAAATCGACTTTAGGGAGATTCATGAATTCCTTTAAAAAACAATTAGAATAGCGTGAACTAAATTACGCCTCATTAACTACTTTGTTTATTTGATAACTATAATTCTCTATTATGTTAAGTGTTTTTGGCTTTCGTTTAAATTGAATATTCTGTACTAGGATTCATAATTTTTCAAATACGCGATTCTCACGGATTAAGATTTTAGATTTATAAGGAAAGTCATTTGTAGCTATAATGTAGCTATAATTTGCCATATTGCAATTTATTTATAACACAATTATCCATCGTTTGAAATTTAAAAAAATCAATCATGTAAAAAACTTATTCCTTTTTCTTCTTTTTTGCTTTCTTCATGGAAACTTTAAAATCATCCACAGTTCCATGTAATTTTAAATTTAAGTATTTTACTTTCTTATTAGGATCGAGTTCTATAATTTCATCCTCTTCTTCTTTATTTCCACTATTTTTTTTACTACTAAATAATTTATACCAAACAGCTTTTCTAACGGTTTTCCATGGAATTCTTAAGTAATATTCAATATTATTATTCAAATCTTGTGTCCCAGATAATTCCATATGTCCTAATGTAGATTCAATCGTCATATTAGGAATCGTTATGCGTCCGTTATGTATATCAATATGATTTTGAATGGTATCAAACTTGATATTGTTCAAGTTTTTATCTCCCATATAACTAGACAACAATTTCATAGGTTCATAATTCTGTAATTTACCGTTAAAAACTTTTACATCCATGTGAACTTCTGATTGATCTAGATCTGGGACTAAATCAGGATAAATTCTAATTTTTCCAGTTATGTTAGAAGAAACATGTCCTTTTAAATTATCAGAAACCAAATGATCTTGTCCAAAATTTTCAAACTTAAATAAGAACTTATCCAAATCAATTTTAGTGGTTTTTATATTAGGTTTCAGGTAAATTTTCTTCGGATTACTACCGTTAAAATAACCAGACATATTAAAATTACCACCAGCGGCATTCATATGTAAGGTATCTACATGAATATAATGATTCTGAGTTGTCCGTAATTTTGCTTTTATATCTTGTAAATGAATTCGTTGATACATAAAATAATCTACATCTACATCAAATTTCATATCCGTAAATGGTAGCTCATACAAGTTAAAAGCATCTGCGTGTGCTGGAACATCCGCAGTTTTTGATTTTACCGTTATGGTTGCCTTTTCAGTTGGTTTATCAGGAGGAAATAGTTGGTCATAATCAATATAATTTGCTCTGAAACTGAGGTGATTGTCTCGTTTTTTAATCGCTTCATCATCTCCTAAATAATAGTTCAAGCCAATATTAAAAGAAGTTCTTCCTATTTTACCTATAAAATCTTTCACTACAAGATGATCATCTTCATAATGAAAATCACCTGTAAAGTGTTCAAATCGTAATGGATGTACATGCATTTTGGTATTCAGCTTGTCCAATTCTAAATCTATAGAGTGTAATGCTGATGCTTTATAATGCATACTAGAATTCACATGCAATTCCAGTTTTTCAAATTCTTCATGTCTATATTCTTCAGGAACATAATTTTCACCTTGATACGAGAAAATGTCTTCCAAACGCAATAAGTCTGAAGTTAAGGTAATATCTAAATCTACATCACCATTCAATTCTTTTTGCATCCAAAAACCATAATTATGCACCAATCCGTTAAAATGAAAATCAGAATCATCAATAAAACCTGTAAAATCTTTGATTTTAAGATCTTCATCATCGATTAATACATCTACATGAAAATCGTGTAATTTATGTGGATAATGCTTTAATTTCGCGTTAAGACTGTCTACAAAAAACTCTCCTTTCGGCAAATATTTATTTTCGGTAAAGGCCTTTGCTGAGGATTTAAATGAAAATCCAGCAGTTAAATCTTTAATTTGCTCATCTATACCTGTTTTTATACTATCAGTCGTAGAAAATTGTGTAAGTTCGGCAATATCTAATAGGTTCGATTTGATATCTAAATGCGTAACGACGAGTGTATCTGTATGATGTACAATAGCAGGTAGATCTGACAAATACCCTGTTATTGAAATATCAGAATTTCCTAAAAGCATATCAAATTGATTAATTGTCGCTTTTTTCCCATTCATTTCTATATGTGCATTCAGTTTTTTTAATGGCGCAGGAAGATCTTTGGAAGATAAACTGAGGCTATCAATTTTTAACTCACTATAATACGCCTGATTCAATTTGCTGAGTGCTTGTTCTGGATTATCAATATCTACAATATCATGAAAATTCATTTTTAAGGAAACATTTCCTGATGCAATATCTACTTCACTTAAATTTAAAAAATCAGTTACAAATTCAAGATTAAAATCTGCATTTAATCGCATATCTATTTCTGGTTGATCAAAATTATTGATCACGACATTTCCTAGAATTTTTCCTTTCCCAAGTTTGGCAGTCATATCTTCCAGCGAAAATGTTGTGGTACGAGAACTTCGTTCCTTACCATTTGTAAAATGCCCTTTAAAACCAATATTTTTGACTCGCTTACCTTTGTTGGTATTTTCTAAAAAAGCTTCACTTACACCAAAATTTACATCAAAAAAAGGTACTTGTTGATTCAATGTAGGGCCTTGAACTACTGCATTAAAATAAATTTTCCCTGCATTTTTATAACGTTCTAAAACAGGAATGAGATCCTCTGGAGCAAAGGCTATTAGCATATCAAAATTTGGCTTCGCTCCTTTTATTATAAGATCAAGATCAAAATCATTTTTGGTATCTATTTTTCCTTCTAACTCAAAATCACCATGCTCCATAGTAACTCCAGAAGGTTCAATAGTAAGCAATCCAGTATCTTTATTCAAACTAACATCCGTATGAACATCAAAGTGTTTGTGTTTTACATACGTAGTATCGCCATTACTAATTAAATTCATTTCAAACTTAGTATCTATATGTCCTGAAATTACTTCATTATCAATATTGAAACCACCATCTGCCTCATAAATAAATGTTTCTAAGTCTGTATTTTGACCTTCATCTTTTTTATGAATATCTAAATTGTGTAATTTAATTTTTTGAAGTTTAAAATCTATGGGTTCTTCACTTTCTGTTTCATCAAATGGCTTTAATGCATTTAAAAGATTTAGACTTTTATCTTCATGAATTACAATATCAAAAAAACCTTCTTCTACAATTAAGGATTTAATGGTGTAATTTCCTTCTAAAATATCCCACAAATTAAATCCTACGTAGATATCTTTAACGTCCAGAATAACTGGTGAATTATCCTTTTTAGTTTCATTTATTTTTAGATCGTCTACTTTAAAAGAAATATTAGGAAAATTACTGAAGAGTGATAAATGAGTCTCTCCTATATCAATAAAACCTTTGTGTTTTTTATTAAGCTCAGCTATTTGATCTTTAATAATACTGTTTTGTTTGGTGTTGATATATAACACTGTAGCACTGAGAAAAAATAATGGTAAAAGTATTACACAAGCTATAAATCGTAACCAGAATTTTCTTTTTTTAAAGGCTTGTAGTTTCATAATACTTGTGGTTATTATAGCAGTATAAGCTTGTTAATAAATTACCTGTTGTGCACTTGGAGTAAAATTATGTCAATTCGAGTAATTTTTCGAAATAAAATGGAGAAAAATTGTATCGAGAATAAGAATTTTAGTTCTGAATTAGTTCTCGATACGCTTTTTGTAGCTTCGCTAGCTACCTTCAATCAAAATATATTTTGATTTTGCTAATTTCAAATACTCTAAATTCTTTCCTTTTTTATGATAAAAGGTATTAATGAATACATAAACAGCTATTTTTTAATGATAACAAGACACTTTTTCCTTTATCATTTTATAGCATACGTTTATCATTCTTTTTTTTAAGCGGTGAATAATTGTAAGAGTTTTGAATTAAACTTTAAAACAATATAATATGAAAACCATACAACATTTAGCAATCGCAATTTTATTACTTATTCAAAGTGTGTCATTTGCTCAAGAAAACAAACTAGATATTATTAAACAAAAATTTGATCCTTTGTTAAAAGAACAAAATAAAGGGATTGCTGTTCTTGTTAAAAAAAATAACCAAATAAAAACAGTAAGTCTAGGTAATTTTAATTTAAATGAAAATCACGTTTTTAATATTGGTAGCGCCACCAAAACCTTTACCGCTATTCTGTTTCTTCAAGAACTAGAAAAAGGAAATTTAAAACTTACCGATAGTATAGGAGCCTACCTACCTCCTATTACTAATGTAGATAGCTCAATAACTATTGAAGCCTTATTAACGCATGAAAGTGGTTTAGATGAAGTTATTGGTAAAAATTTACAAGAAATTTTTTACGGGAAAAAGGATTCTTTATACACTGATAATTTATTAAATCAGATTGAAAAAAATAATCCAGATATGATTGGTAAATTTGATTATTGTAATACTAATTATTTTCTGTTAGGTAAAATTATTGAAAAAGTTACCGATCAAAGTTATTTTGACTTGCTTAGAGAACGCATTATCATTCCTTTAAAAATGAATAATACTTACCCTTATGTGCATAGAAATTTACCAAACTTAGCGACGCCTTATGATAATAATAAAGATGTAACAGCTTATTTAGACTATCGTTACTTTGCAAACATTGCTTATGCAGCAGGTAGTATTGCTTCTACATTGGCTGATATGGAAGTATTTTTTAGCTCTCTTTTTGAAACGGAAATACTTCTAAAAAAAGAGACTCTAAAATTAATGTTAGAATCTGGTAATAAAATATACGGTTTAGGGATATTTAAAGAAAATTACAAAGGAGAAAAAATATATGAACATGGCGGAAACAATATAGGCTACTCTTTTATAAATGCATACAACCCAAAAACTAAGAATTTATTTTTATCATTTACAAACTCTCATAGAATGCCTTTAGGAAAATCATTAAAAAATGATTTGTTCTCCTATTTAAACAATGAAGCTATTGAAAAATTTAATAGCATTAATATAGCTGACTTTAAAGATATAACGGGTAAATATTTATTGAAAGAAGCAAACTTAATTTTTGAAATTACACAAGAAAAAGACAAGTTATTTTTAATAGCCAAAGCTCAAGGAATAAAAAGTGAATTAATTCAAAAAAATAAAACAACCCTTTATGATACTTCAGTTGGAGCCACTTTAACTAAAATTGAAGGAACTAATGATCGTTTAACATTCAACCAAAATGGTTTTACTACTACTATTAGTAAAGTAACATCAGAAAACTAATAAATTGATAATGAACTACCCCGATGCAAAACATCGGGGAGTTAAACGTTTGGATATTATCCTTTCTATATAATTGGGAACCTTATTTAATTAAAAAACGGTATAATTTTTCATAACTGACATATTTATTAAAGTTTCTAAATGCGTAATGAGTTATGTATAATCAATTTTAATATTCTAATTTAGCAACACAATTATAACCGCTATGTTTGTATATTTACGTTATGAATGTAAGACTATCTAAAGAACAAAAAATTGCAATTAAGATGTAACGGTTCTGTAGATATAACTTTAGAAGTAAAATCCCATACTAGTCCAGCATATCGAGCTTTTAAGACTGGATTAGTTACTTGATTGGTTCTTTTTTCCTAATATATTTTTCATCCTTTATTTCATTTATAGGTACAATAGTTTCAGTATTTTTAACATGTGGTAAATATTTGATTATACTTCTTAGAAAAACAACAAACATGTCATTTTGAATGCTTTTTAGGTACGAAAAAGTGTGTCGAAAACTATTTTACAATTAAGATGTTACTCCTCGATAAAAAATCATTTTCCATTACATTGCAAATAATTTCGCTCGAAGCAACAGTTACGTATTATTGAAAACTGTACAATGCCAATTAGAAAAAGTGTACTAATGTTATTTGTAGAAGAAAATTAACTATTTATGTTCAATAGTATAATTATATTTTTTCTGTATCGGTTAAATGTTTTGTTTTATTACTTTGTTGATTAAACGTATGCATTAATTGATATACGTATGGTATTTGCTTTTGAAAACGTGTTAAAATATCATAGGAAATATTTTTTCTACTAAACGGAACAATTTTTACGTATTCTTGAATTTCATTGGCATTTCTACCATATTTGTATTCATACGGAAAACGCCCATCAATATCAATTAAGTTATCAGGATTATCTTTATTAACTACACTTATATAAAACTCGCTATTTTTAATAGTTCCTTTAGGATTGAATAATTTTTCTTGTTTTAAATAATCGTGTAATTCTTTGGCAGTATCTACAGCCGGATCAATTAATTGTATCTTATCTACCATAAAATTTCGATACAAATATTCTCCTCTTTTATCTTTGTAATTATACAGTTCTTTTAAAATTTCGTTAATCTCATTTGTCATATATGGATAATGCGTACATCCCAAAATAATTGATTTTAACTTATTTTTAGTTTTAGATAGTCTTATTTTCTCTAATAGTGTTACCAAATGATAACGTACATAATTTTTGGCATCATTAATTTGAAGAACTGAGCAATCGTCTGTTTTTTCACGATCACATAATATTCTGCTATCAGTAAAATCAAAATTATAGACATCAAAAAGAGTTTTATCAATTTTTACCTCTCCATTTAAGCTAGGCCCTTTATAATCTTTTCGCGGTTTTTTAAGGTTTTTATTGAAGTAATTTGGGTCTTCATCAACAGCTTCTGCAATTCCAAGTCCTCCTTGAGAAAATACTTCTATTTTTCCTTTATAACCTAACTCCTCTTTCATTTTTAAAATGGTGTTTTTATAGCCTTTTGATGCTATGGTACCTACAGTTGCTAATACACCTATAACAGCATCTTCGTCTTTTTTTATACTAGCTAAAGTTCCTCTAACTCCTGCATCAATTACTCCAATAACTTTTAGCTTAGCATTGGCTTGCTTTAGGAAAGCTTCAATATATTCTTTACCATACGCTGTGGCTGTATTACAGGCTATTACAATAGCTTTAACTGGTTTTTTATCTGTTTTAGGAGTTTTATCATTAGCATCTAAATAGTATTTATTATTCATTAAAAACTGAGCGTCTTTAATAATATGTTCTTTAAGTAATGCTACCTTGTTTTCTTTAGAATAATTCCCGTAAGGCATATTTGCTTGATCTCCTAAATAAATAAAGGACTCTTTTTCAAAATCAAAATTTCCGTCACTTCCTTTTTCATGAGAATCGTTTTTATTTTTATCATAGTTTACAATGGCTTTTAATACTGTTAAACCACCTGTTCCAGAATCAAATACACCTATTGGTAACGATTTATCTACATTTAAATAATTGGCCTTATTAATATGATAAAAATTGCTTTTATCATTGATTATTGTATTAACTATATTGTCATTTTTAACAACTGCTTTTTTAGTTGTTTTCTTTTTACAACTTGAAAAAGTAACTATTAAAAATGCAATGATTAAGAGATATTTTTTCTTCATTTTATCTTAATTCTTATATTATTAATGAATAATGGTTTTGTATAATTTTAACTGTTCTCGATACTTTTTTTATTGCGTTTGCACTTCATAAAAAACACTTGTACTGACATTCAAAAAATTATTTGCAAGCTGTATTTTAGATGTAGTTTTCCTGAACTATAAGAAATTATAGTTCTAACTACCTATATGTTAATCTGCTTATTTGGTTAAGACGCTCCCTCTTAGTAAGTTGGTAAACTGCCCTTCGTCTATGGCTAATTTTCCATTGATAATACTATACTTTAATCCTTCTGATAGTTGAAAAGCATCGGTAAAATTAGCATGGTCTTTAAAGGTTTTTGGATTGAAAATAATAATGTCTGCAAAATTTCCTGTTTGTAAACTTCCCCTATTTTTAATTTTAAAAATAGCTGCGGTTTTTGCTGTACTGTTGTTAATAAATGTGGGTAAATCTATAATCTTATCTTGTAGTACATATTTGTTGTATTTTCTAGGAAATGAACCATATTTTCTAGGATGCCCCGTATTACCATCTGAGCCTGTAACTACCCAATTTTGCTGCATAAAATAGTGAATATCTTGAGGGTTCATATTAAAAGAAGCTACACGTACATATCCTGTTTTTAAAATAGAGAAAACGGCTTCTTCTGGTGTTTGGTTTAATAAATTAGAAATTTCTAATAAATTTTTTCCATCAAATTTTGGAGCTTCTGATTTTACTATTAATAGTTTGTCCGGTCCTCCTCTACGTGTAATGTTCTTTTTTGTATCAGCCAATATTTTTGGTTGCAATACAGGGTTATTATAGCGAATCATTAACGAATCTTTCCCTCCACTTTCTGCCCAACGTGGTGCTACTGCTGATTTTAATCCTGTTGCAGAAGCATCATAAGGGTATTGATTTGCAGTAACCTCAATTCCTTCTTTTTGTGCATTTTCAATAGCTTTTACTATTTCTTTACTTTGATGCCATACATCTACTCCTAAACATTTTATATGTGAAATATGGATAGGTAATTGGGCTTTACGACCAATTTCTATGGCTTCTTCAATTGCAGGAATTAAACCTACAGTATATGAGCTTTCATCACGTAAATGGGTATCATAAATTCCGTTGTGTTTCGCTACCGTTTTTGCCAAAGCAATAACTTCATCTGTATTTGAATAGCTTCCCGGAGAATAAAATAATCCTGTTGAGATACCAAAGGCGCCAGCTTTCATTTCTTCCGCTACTAGTTGTTGCATTTTGGTAATTTCTTTTGCAGTAGCTTTTCTATCGCTTTTTCCCATTACTTGGTTTCTAATGGTTCCATGTCCTACCAAAGGAACCACATTTGTACCAATTCCTTGAGTAGCATACAAATCAATATATTTTGAAGTTGGGTAAAAACTATCTCCATCATTACCAACTACAACTGTAGTAATTCCTTGAAATAGAAAAGGCTTATTATGTGAATTTTTGGCAACCGTAAGGTCTCGATCTGCATGTGTATGCGGATCTATAAATCCAGGGCAAACAATTAATCCTTTAGCATCTATTGTTTTTTTTGCATTGATATTAGCATCTTTAGGATTTCCTAAAAAAATGATTCTATCATTTTTTATAGCGATATCATTTTGATTTGGACTGGTATCAATTCCATTATAAACTGTACCATTTTTAATGAGTATATCTGCTTCTATTTTCTTCTTTGAACACGAAGAAAAAAACATGATAATAATAAGTGTTGAGATATAAGTTTTACAGTTCATAACTTCTAATTAATTTATAAAACCAGGTACGGCAACTGTTGCCATTGTTTGTAAACCTACTGGTGCTTTTAAAATACTATTAATGCAATTAATAGTAATTGCGCAAGTGGCAATATCACCATTAATTCCGCCTTCAATTTCTGAAGAAAAATTAGGAATCCCTTTGATAGTAACCTTGTCAAAAGATCGAGGTTCACCAATAGCAGCTTTGAAATGCATTTTTATTTTACACTCTCCATTTTTATATCCGTGAGCAATTTGCTCTACACCTCTAGCCTCTCCTTTTTTTACTTTAATTGCTTTAGAGGCAACATCAGCTTCAGCAATTACAGGATCTAAACTTTCCGTAACCTTGTCTAATTCTATCCCTATAGTATTGGCCAATAAATATACAGATTCTTGTAAGCCTACATGACGTAATTTTCCTGTAGCTTCTTTTTCTCTAAAAGTATCAATAGTAAGCCCTGCGCCTATTTTTTGTTGAAAAGGTATACGTCTTGAGGTAGCATCTTGTACTCTTTCTACTAAAATATGTGAAACATCCTTAGATATTGAGGTAAATACAGAAGGAAGGTAATCCATTAAAAACCCAGGGTTTACTCCTGTACCTAAACAAGTAATATTGTTTTCTTTACAAATAGTATCTAGTTGTTTACTTAATTTAGGTTGTAATTTCCATGGATATGATAATTCTTCACATGTAGAAATTACTGGAATACCAAATTTAGCAACTTCTTTTACTTGAGGAATTAATTTTTCTAAACTTGAAACGGTAGTAATAATAGCTACATCTGGTTTTGTTTTTAAATTATTCAACGCTTCCTCTACAGAGGAAAAAATAATTACATTAGTTGGTAACTCTTTATCTAATTCAGATAATGATTTTCCTTTTAATAATGGGTTTATATCTACAGCAGCAATAGTTTTAACGGTGCTTTTTTGAGCGATGTATTTGCCTATTTGTACTCCTAATGGTCCGTAACCTATTTGTAAAATAGTTATCATATTTTTTAATTATTCTTTAAAAAGAGGCTGATTAAAAACACTGAACAACCTCTTTTTTATTGAAACAAAGTTTATTTTATTGATTTACTTCAGTAGTTGAATAAATATCAATGTTTTTTGGTGTGTTAGAATTTGCATTTATAGCATTCTGAGAATAAGGAAACCTTTCTGGATATTTTGTTACTGAGTTATTATTTAATGGAAAAGGAACCGCTATATCTGAGTCAGATTTACGAAGCCTTCTAGCATCATTAAATGGAATAAATGTACCAAAACCTGTTACATACCTTTCTTCTATTATTTCTCTTAATAAAGCTCTGGTTGAGTTTATATTATCTGCATTCTCAATGCCACCATTATCAAAATCAGTAGCAACATAATCATCATACTGCAATACATCTGAAGCGTTAACTTTATCAAATAAAACTCCAGAAGCTGTAAGTTGTCTTACCTGATTTAAATTATTCAATCCTGTATTAAAATCTACAGTTCTAGCGCCTGTTTCTGCAAGAATTAATAAATTTTCTTGATACGAAACTAGATACATATGGGTTAATTCTCCTGTTATTCTTTTTGTAGTACTACTTCTATGTCTAGTATCTGTATAATATTTATTTCTTGCTTGCTCATTGGTTTTTGCATTGTTTCTATTATAACTAGCTGTAGTACCTAACAAACCAGCACTATAGTTATCTGTATTAGTTGTCATATAACCAGCTCTTCCTAGCATAAATCTATATAGTAAATTCTCAGCACCAGTGTCTCCAGAAGGTGGTACAAACTTCATTGTATTAGCATTAGAAGAAATTCCATTTAAAGCTGCATTATAAGCAAGGGAGTATTGTTTAGTTTGTAAATAATACCTTGCTTTTAAAGTATAAGCAACTTGCGCCCATTTTGTTGGATCTCCTTGAAAAAATATGTCTTCAGGAAGACTTGTACCAACACCAGATGTAGTTAGTTCGGTAATGGCATTATCTAATACTAATTGCAATCTAACATACACTTCACTCTGTTTATCAAATTTTGGATCATATTGTGGGTTATCTTGATTTGTGATCGCATCACTATAAGGAATATCTCCCCAAATGGCAGCAGCAGTTCCTACAGCATGAGCCTCTATTATTTTACTAATACCACCTATTAATAGTTGTCTAGATATTGGTTCTGTAGGAAGTGACCTATTTATTAATGCGTTTTGTTTTAAAATACCGTTGTATAAGTACCCCCAAGCACTATCGCATTCTTCCGTTGAAATACTATAATTGTGAAGTGCATCGTACAATAGTATTTCTCCTTTATATTGTCCTGACCACATTGCAGATATACGCTGTAAATGACTAACGTTAATTGCAATATCAGCTAACATTGTTCCTTTTATCAACAAGTTTGCTGGTAAATTTACATCTGTTGTTAAATTATTTTTATTAAAGTTGATTTCTTCAAATGAACTATCACAAGAAAGAAACAACATTACTGAAATTATAAAAAAAGAAATTTTAGTTCTCATGATATTTAATATTTTATTTTAATTGTAAGTAAATAGGTTTTAGATGCTGGATTGGTAAAATAGTCTATTCCAAATCCGTTACCTACTCCTGTTTGATTGGTTTGAGGATCTACACCTAAAATATCTGTCCATAAAGCCAAGTTTCTTCCTGTTAACGTAAAATCTACTGAAGCTAGTTTTGTTTTCTTTCTAAACCATTCAGAGTTTAAGGTATAACCAACTGTGACTTCGCTTAAGCGTGTCCATGTAGCCTTATTATAAAGCGTAAACTCATTAATTGGCGAAGATCCAAATCCTCCTCCTCTCGTAGTATACCAGGCTTGATTCAAAAGAACAGGTCCTGCTCCAAAATCTCTAATATTTCCTCTTACTGGCATACCAGCTGGGTATACATTACCGTTCACATCTTTTACATCTACACTAGGAGTTACTTCATTACCTACATCGGCATGTGTACCGAAATTTCCTAAGATAAAACGAGTTCTTTCAGAAAAATCGCCTCCTTGAGAGTGTTCAAAAAGTATATTAAAGTTGAATTTTTTATAATTTCCTCGCAATCCAAATCCTCCTCTCCAATCTGGATTAGGGTCTCCAATTACTCCTTGTGAAACAGCTTGTTGTGGAAATCCATTAGCATCTAAATCAAAAGAACCGTCTGGGTTTCTTTTTGCTCTTGTTCCCCATAATGCTCCCATAGCGTGTCCCACAACAGCTCTTGAACTTACCGAACCGTCTGTTAAGGCTATAGACTCTGCACCTTTAAGACTTAAAACTTTATTTTTATTGTTATTAAAATTACCATAGAAGCTCATATTTAAATCTTGAGATTTTAAGAAATTATAATTAACATCTAATTCAATTCCTTTATTTTGAAGAGAAGCTCCATTATCCCAACGTCTACTAGCACCAAAGCTTGGAGATATAGGTACTGGTAATATAACATCATTTACTTTGTTATAGTAATAAGTAAAACCAAGATCAAGTTTATTAAATAAACCAAGATCAAATCCAACTTCATATTCCGTTTTTATTTCTGGCTTTAAATTAGGATTCCCTAATGTATTACTAAAACCTAATCCTCCACCAAAATCTTCAATATCTAATGGATCACTATAATCTGAAAAACTAGGATTCACATAAACAGTCTGAGCTAAATGAGGTCTAGGTCTAACTCCTACTTGACCTACTCCAAAACGCAATTTACCTTTGGTTAAAACATTATTATCCTTCAAACTTGGTAATTGTGTAAATTGCCAAGAAGCATCAACCGAAGGATAAAAGAATCCACCTTTTATACTAGATGCTTTTTCAAAAGCAGCAGATAAATTTAAGTATAATTGATTTTTATAATCAAAATTAGCTGCTCCAAAAAATCTAAAGCTTCTTAATTTTCTAATTAAGTTTCTTGATGGTAAAATTTCTGTTGTAATAGAAAAGCTTTGTAAAGTAGTATTGGTAATAAAATTCTCACCTCTGTTATATACACTCTTTCTATTTTGATCATTAAAATTATAACCTAAAATATAACTTGAATTAATGTTTTCTGATAACTTTATACTATTTGTGGTAGCTATTAAATCTAAATTAAAAATACTGTTATTAATATTATCCAATCTAAATTGCCCAGTTGTTCTGCCTGTTCCTGCTGAAAAAACAGGAAAGAAATACCTTCTTTCATCTGAGTACGTATCATAACTTGATCTTAATTTTAAATTTAACCAATCATTAGTTTTATAATTAAAATCTGTGCTCAAAATAATTCTATCCACTTCAGTGGGGCTTTTTTGTCTGTGTAGTGTCCACAATGGATTATTATAAGCCGGGATACCTGCTCCAATATGCGATCTATACGCTCTGTGTGCTAATGGGGTTAAGACTCCATTGCTATCATAATAATCACCTATATAATCCGTATTATCAAAATCTGGAGCACCTCTTAATAGCCCTAAAAGGACACCTGCTGTATTAGAACTTTGTTGAATTCTATTAGATGTTGTATTCGCATATTGAGTAGAGGTAGTAACATCAAACTTATCATTAAATTCATATTTACCAGTAAATCCTACATTAAGTTTTTTATAGTCACTAGTCCTTATAATCCCTTCTTGATCTACATATCCAATACTAAATCTATAATTTCCTTTTCCTCCTGCACCACTTATACTCAAATTATGTTTGGTAGAAAACGCATCTTGAAAAATAGCTTCTTTATTCTTATCCCTAAAAGTTTCCTTCGAGTTTTTAGTTTTTATTAATAAATATTCATTTCCAGATTGAGCACCAACGAAATACCCTCTTTCTACTTTGGTATAAAATTCATCAGCCGCTCCAGATCTGTCATCTATTTTATCTCCCCAAGACCTTGAATTGTTAATTCTCCAGTTACCACCAGACCCTTGGCCATACACGCTTTGTAAAGGATGAAATGTTGCTAATTGATCTATTGATAAACTTGTTTTATATTCTACATTAACTTTTCCAGTATCTCGACCTCTTTTTGTGGTAATAACCAATACACCATTTGCAGCAGCAGATCCCCATATAGCAGCAGCAGACGCTCCTTTTAAAATATTGATGCTTTCTATATCATCATCATTTATATCGTTTAAACGAGATTGCTGTACAGTACCTCCAGCACTAGCATTACTTCCATTAATATAATCATTACTAACAGGTACGCCATCAATAATAATTAGAGGCTGTGTATTTCCAAAAATTGTGTTAGCTCCACGTATTTGAATACTAGAACCCGCACCAGGGTCACCATTAGAGCGAGCAATTCTAACTCCTGATGCTTTTGCTTGTAATGAATTAATAACACTTGTTTCACCTGAAGTTTCTAAAGCTTCCGCTTTAACTTTAGAAACTGTTGCTCCTAAAGTTCTTTTATCTACTCTTATTCCTAATGCATTTACTACTATTTCATCTAATTGCTGACTATCTTCTTTTAACAGAACATCTATTTTTGATTTTCCTGAAACAAGAATTTCTTGGTTTTTCATTCCTATAAAAGAAAATACTAAAATTGAATTATTGTCTTTTACTTTTAATTTGTAATTTCCTTCAAAATCTGTTTCAACACCATTCGTTGTCCCTTTTTCTACAACTGATACTCCTGGCAAAGGGCCTGTAGAATCTTTAACAATACCTGTTACCGTTTTTTGTGCAAACATACCAACTGATGTAATTAGTAATGTTAAAAAACTTAAATAGAGTTTTTTATTCATATATATTGATTTAGTTAATATTTGATTTATTTAAAATTTTCATCATCTCTTCTGCAGTTACTTTTCCTACTACTTTAATTTTATCTCTTGGCGTAGCATCTCCAATTTCATAAGTAATTCCTACTGCATTATGTCCATATAAAAACCAACCTTTAGAAACAGGTTTTGTACTGTTTCCTGATTTTTCATTTACTTTATAGTTTGGGATATTTTTTTCTAAAGCTAAAAACCACTCATTAATAAAATTGGGAAGTGCAGTGGTTTTCCTTATCTTATTTGTATAAAAAACATCTTCATAAGTTGAATGAAAATCAAGTCCTAAAACAATTCTTCCATTATGTTTTTTACTTTGTTGTGTTATGAATTTTACAATCTGATTAATTTCTGGTTGATGATATTTAGACCAATCTCTATTGGTATCTACCCCTCCAGCATTATGACGCCAGTGTCCTAAATCTACTCCATCAGGATTTACAATTGGAAAGGCTAAAACTCTATATTTATTAAGAAACTCATTAGTTAAACTATTATCATGTAAAATAGTTTTTAAAAACTCTTGATAAGCAAAAAAACCTGTTACTTCTGGTGGATGTTGTCTTGTTAATAAAACAACAATAGGCTTATTGTTTTTTGTTCCTTTGTAAATGTCTAATACAGGTAAATTTCGTTTTAAAGTAGTTTTACCTACACTTTTTAAACGTACATAGGGTTTATTTTTTATTACACTTTTATACCAACGTTCTGTATCTTTTGAAGTAACGATCTCTTGTGCAGATACCCATGTTGTATCTTTTGAAATGTTTAATTTTAGATAAAAGTATTCGTTATTTTTAAATACCTTAGAAGAATCAATAGCACGCCAACTTGAACTCTTCGTTTTTATTTTTGGAACATATCGATGTTTAAATTCTTTAGGATACTCAAATTGAATATAAATTGATTTTGATTTTTTTGACCATATTTTAAAAGAGTAATAAGCACTATTATTTATTGGAGTATTTTCTGGTTTAATTACCGCTTTTACAATACTATCGTTTACTTTTTCAAAACCATTTAACCGCGCTGCATCAAAATTATTGGTTGCAAAGACTTGCATATCTTTAATAGAATATACTTGGTGTTTTTGCTTATAAATTTCTTTGCTGGTAGTATCTACTGGATTTTTAAATTTAACAACTTTTACTGAATTACATCCTACAAAAAGTAAAAGTAGAACAACTAAATTTTTAAAGGTAAAACTGAATCTCATATAAAATTTTTCTATATCGAGTATAAAATTATAAGGTTAAACATGTATATTGTGCATACCAATTTTTTATTTTAACACATACCAATTTGTATTTTAATTTTAAAAACTTATTACAAGGAACAAAAGAATGGAACCATCTAGAAACCCCTATCTACAAGAGAATATACAATTCTTTTAAAAATTTAATTTTAAATGAGGTTATACCAAATAATACTCAATTACCACCCACGAGAGTATTAGCTAAAGATTTAGAAATTTCGAGAAGTACAGTAGTTAAAGCTTTTGATTTATTAAGTTTTGAAAGATTCATAATACCTAAAAAAGGAGCTGGTTTTTTTGTTAATTATAATTTGACTAAAAAAAGTTTGCCTAATAAAGATAACGATTTTCTTGATTATCCTAAAATTTCTAAAAAAGCGAATCTCTTTTTAAAAAATACTTATTTAAATACTGATACTTTTTCCAAAAACAATATTGCATTCAGACCTGGTTTACCTCCACTTGATATTTTTCCAATTAATAAATGGAAAAAAATATCTAACAAGTATTGGAGAGAAGCTACTCCTACAAATTTATCATATGCTCCAGCTGAAGGTCTGGATACCTTAAGAATAAGTATTATGAATTATCTTCGAATCTATAGAAATATAGATTGTGATTATCAGCAAATTATTATCACCTCTGGTTCTTTACATTCTTTATATTTAATTGGTAATAGTATACTAAACAAAGGGAATTCCATTGTTATGGAAAATCCTACTTTCCCAAGGGCCTATAATTTATTCAAAAGTTTAAAAGCAAACATTATTCCTTGTGAAATAGATTCTGAAGGCATTAACATTGATTCTATTAAACAGAATAATGTAAAATTTGTGTATACCACACCTTCTAACCAGTACCCTTTGGGAGTTAAAATGAGTAAAAATAGAAGAGAAGAATTACTCAATTGGGTTTCAACAAATAATTCACTAATTATTGAAGATGATTATGACCATGAATTTAGTAATTGGGACAATCCAATATCATCTTTATTTAGTTTAGATTCAGAAAAAAGAGTAATTTATATTGGTACCTTTAACAAACTACTTCACCCCTCTTTAAGAATTGGCTATATGTTAGTTCCTAAATATTTAGTTACGCCAATTAAAAGTATTTACGAACAGTCTTGTAGGTTTATTTCGGTTCATTTACAAGAGAACCTAAATGAGTTTATAATTAGAGATTATTTAAATAAACATATTAGAAATGTTATTGTTACCTCTAAAAATCGAAAAAGGATGTTTTCTGAATTGACAAAAAACTTTTTAGATATCAATTCTTCTTTTGATGGATTGCATTTAATAGGAAAAATAAAAAAAGAAGATCTAAATGATAATTTAGTTCATAAAAAGTTATTAGCTCAAAATGTTGTTGCTTATCCCTTAAGTAACTATTATATAACTAAAAGAAAAAAACATGGACTTGTTTTAGGTTATTCTTCTGTTAATGAAAAAGTAATGAGGGAAAAAATATATAAAATGTCTAGTACTTTAAGTTAAAAAAGTCAATTATCTTAATAAAAACTATTTACAGTTTTATCTATACAATAAACTACTTCGGGATATTGTAACCTTTGTATTACTTTTACTTTTTAAAACTTAAATTTAATAATACAACCTAAAATCCAGTAGTTTGCACAGTTTATAATGTTTTTGGTAAAGTTGTTCTACCACCTCAAACATATTATCATCCTCTTTAAATAGATTAAAGAACACTTTATCTAAATTAGAACTCGTTATTCCATTAAATTCATTCCCATAGCCAGAAATGGCTTTAGCACCTGTAATATCTAAAAAATACTGTGCCTCCTCTTCGTCTAAATCAAGCACTTTCGCATTTGAAAAATGTAATACTTTATCATTTAATCTCCCTTCAAAAATCTCAGCAATTTCCTGTAAACTATAATAGTAATCATTTAAACAAATACTATTGGCTTCTCCTGTCATTACCAAATAAATGATTTCATAGTTTTTAAAATTATGATCATCTAAAACCAAGGTATTTAAACTAGCTTCTAAACCTTCAATAGTATCGCAGGTTTTATGAATACTGGCAATTCCATATTGCATGGTTAAGGCCTCTAGTTTTTCTTGTGTTGGCGTAACCTTGTCTACTTCTATGTCATGAACAGCTTCTAAACAGAATATAAAATAATCTGTATTTGTAAATTGTTCTTGGGGTAATTGTTGTCTTTTTTCTAACAAGTTTCAGGGTTTATAAAAATAAAATGCAAAAATAAGACAACCCTTTTATTTTTTACTTATCAGTTAAAAATAATCAAGTAATGCAAAAACATTTATTACAGGATTTTTTTTGATATTTGCATCTGAGAAAAATAAAATATATGCTATGCTATTTTTTTACTACTTAGTTTTCTTATTTCTTTTTACGATAATATTAAGACCTTTTTCTACTTTAATTCATGAATTAGGACATGGTATTCCTGCATTATTACTAACAAATAAGAAAGTAACATTATATTTAGGTTCTTATGGAGATCCAAAAGAAAGTGTAAAAGTAGTTATTGGAAGATTAGAACTTTTTTTTAATAAAAAACCGTTTAACTGGAATATTGGGCTTTGTGTGTTAGAGCAAGAAATACTTTCTGTTAATAAACAAATAGTCATTAATTTAATGGGACCTATAGCTTCATTAGGTCTATCTATATTTTTAAGTTATTTAGTTTTTTTTACTGAGTTAAATGACTATGTTAAGTATATTTTGTTTTTTTTCAATGTTTCAACTTATTACGATTTCTTCATTAATATTGTTCCTAGTAAAAATGCTATAGAACTTTATGATGGAACTACCGTTTTTAATGATGGAAAACAAATATTAAATTTATTGAAGTTTAAAAAAACACCTATTGAATATAATCTTGGAGTTGAACATTATAACAACCAAGAATATGATCTTGCTGCTGTAGAATTTGAAAAAATTTATGAAAAAGGTTATCGTGAAAGAGTTATTTACCAATTATTAATTAGTGCTTATTTACAGATTAAAGATTATGATAATGCGTTAAGAGTTAATAATATATACTGTAATGAATTTAAAAATAAACTTGATTCAAATGATTACAGTAACTCAGGACTCATAAAATCTTTTTTTGGTGCATATAATGAGGCATTGACTGACTACCAAAAAGCTATTGAACTTAATCCTAAAAATAGTATTGCACTTAATAATAGAGGTTATACTTATAATATAATAGAAGATTATGAAAATGCATTAAAGGATTTTGAAGAAGCAATAGCACTAGAAGAAAATTTTGCTTATGCATTAAATAATAGAGGTTTTGCAAAGATTAAACTTGGTAAAAAAGAAGAAGGTTTTAAAGACCTTGAAAAGTCAATGACATTAGATGATGCTAATTCATATTGTCATCTTAATTTTGGTATTTATCATTATGATAATGGTGACTATAAAAAAGCTTTACAATACTATAAAAAAGCAAAAGAACTTGATACTACAACATACTTACTTGACAAGTACATAGAACAGGTAAAGCAAAAATTACGTGTATAGATTCAATTTAATGCATATTTACACTTACTTATTAACCTAAGTTCGATTATTATAAAAAATAACATTTAAACTTCTTATTGTCAGTTTGAGTACTTTTGAGATAGAAAAGATTTGTACAAGATTTTTTTTGAGAGAAAAAAGTTTGTACAGCTTTGTACAAGAAAAAAAAACAAAAAAAAAGTTTGTACAAGACAGATTGGTACACCCTTGTACAAGAAAATTTTTCAGAAAAAAAAGTTTGTACAGCTTTGTACAAGAAAAAAAATGCAAAAAAAAAGTTTGTACAAGACAGATTGGTACACCTTTGTACAAGAAAATTTTTCAGAAAAAAAAGTTTGTACAGTTATATTATAAGAAAAAGCATCAATACCCTTTTACTTTTAATTGTATAGTGGTTATAAAATAGTTAGTTAAAAAGTTACACTTAAAAACTATTTATTAATAATTGTTTAACTTTTACTTAATATACAGTATTTTAATCCTTTATAGTTTTGCCGTGTAATTGAATCCTATAAGATTTGATTATTTCCCTTAAATATGCTGTATCCCCTTGATGCAGCTTTTTTTGTTTTACTAATAACCTGTTTTTTTATATTTTCGATTAAATATCCCGTATGCTTACATGGGTGCAACTTATTATAAAGATTTTATACCATTTTTTAACTTAAAAACAGCTTCTATTTCTTTTGAGTTTAAGGACTTGTTAAAAATAGCTAGCTCATCCATAAAACCAATATACCCAAGTCCTAACATAATTTTTCCTTTTTCTGCTTTCCAAGTAAACGGATCGTTTATATTTTTTATGATGCCTTTATAGGTACCATTAAGATACAGTTTAAATACAGGCTGATTTGTATTTACATTGGAGAAAACCATGGCAACATGTGTCCAAGTTTTTGACTGAAATGGAGATGGATTTACAGTAACCGTACGTTTATTCCAAGCTGTTTCATTACTATTGCCCTTAGGATCCCAAACTGCAATATCTCCCATGGCTCCAAACCTAAACTTCCTTGGTGTATGGTTGGTAAAATCTACCCATAAACCAGCATCACTCCATTTAGAATCTGTTATGCAAATGGGATCACAGTAATGAGGCGCCAATTCTTTGTTGGGATCTAAACGTAACCAAAAAGATATAGTACCACTCCATGAAGTACTATTGTATCCTACATTTTTATATGCCTTATAAAAAATAGCCGATGTTTTTGCTTTTTTAAAGTGAATAGCGTCTCCAACAACTCCTTTTCCTTTAGCTAAAACCACATTAACATCGTTTAAACCTGCTTTAGCATTGGCAGCTTCT
The DNA here is from genome assembly GCF_964036645.1 of Tenacibaculum sp. 190524A02b. Classification (NCBI taxonomy): domain Bacteria; kingdom Pseudomonadati; phylum Bacteroidota; class Flavobacteriia; order Flavobacteriales; family Flavobacteriaceae; genus Tenacibaculum; species Tenacibaculum vairaonense. The sequence goes on from NZ_OZ038525.1 coordinate 1,199,657, forward strand.
TTATAATTTTTAGCAGTATAAATTTTTTTGTCTCCTTTAAATATATCTGCTGATGATGTTCCGTCAAAAGAACTATAAAATAATAAGTGCTTTTTTAATTGGTTTTCTTGTGAAAATGAACAGAATATGTTGGCTAATAATACTAGCGTTAGGACTTTGATGGTTTTCATTATATTTTGATTAAAGATTAAGTACAGTAGTTTAGTTTAATGATAAATGAACCGCTTTATTAACGTGAATACTTCCAGTATTAAAAGTTGGTATAGCCACATTACTATTATTCATAAGTATTGGCAATTCAGTACAGCCTAATATTACCCCTTCTGTACCATTGTGCTGGGCTTTTTCTATAATTTTTAAAAGAACGTTTTTTGATTGCTCAGTAAATAGTCCTTTTAATAATTCGGTATAAATAATAGTATGAATGGTATTTCTATCGTCCTTATTAGGAATGCTAACCTCTAAACCATACGATTCATGTAAAACTTTAGTGTAAAAATTTTTCTCCATAGTATATTTAGTTCCTAAAAGCAATACTTTTTGAAGGTTATTATTTTTAATTGCTTCTCCTGTAGCATCAGCAATATGTATAAACGGAATGGAGATACTTTTTTTTATTTGTTCACTTACTATATGAATTAGGTTGGTACATAATACCACCATGTCTGCTCCTGCCCTTTCTAATTGCTTAGCGCTATTGCTTACTATAGTTCCAATGGCATCCCAATTGTTATTAAAGGTTAGTTTTTCTATTTCAGCAAAATCAACAGACACCATAATTATTTTTGCCGAGTGTGAACCTCCTAACATAATATTGGTCCTTTTATTAATTTGTTCATAATAAAGTTTGGAAGACTCCCAACCCATTCCTCCTATTAAGCCTATCGTTTTCATTTTTTATATCTAATTTTTTAAGTGAGTTTATTGATACAGTATCAAATAAAGTTGAATGATGGTCTGTACGATGTACAACTACATCTTTCTTGACTCAAAATTAGAGCAGTAAACACAAGTATGATAGAAAGTTAATTGAATATTTAAATAGTATTCATTGAAAAAAATTCAACTACATTATTTTCTATTGAATTGTATCTTTGAAATATGGAGTTAAAATATTTTAGACTTATTAAAACAATAGCCGATGAAGGAAGTATTGCTAATTCTTCTGAGCGGTTATTTTTAACACAATCTGCATTAAGCCATCAGCTAAAAGATTTAGAAGAACGTTTAGGTTTTAAAGTATTTCATAGAAGCAGAAATAAATGGAAGCTTACTAATGAAGGTGTTGAGTTATATAATTTAGCCAATACATTATTTAATGCTATTGATGATGGCTTTAGTAAAATTAAAAATATAAAAGAAGGCGCAAGAGGTACTATTAAATTATCTGCAGAATGCCAATCTTTTTTTCATACCATTCCTGGGTTTATACAAAAAATGGGAATGCTTTATCCAGAAATTGAGGTAGATTTAACTTTAGGAGCTACACAACAAACCATATCACAAGTAATATCTAATGAAATAGACATAGCTATTGTAGTTTCTAAACCTGTATCTGAAGAATTAACAAGTATAAAAATATATGATGATGAAATTTTTGCAGTAATACATAAAGAAAGTCTTTATAATCAATATAACTATTTAGAGGCTAGTCATTTTTTGGATGCCCATTTACTTATTAATAGTTTTCCAATAGAAAGCGTAGCTGTTTATGATCAATTTTTAAAACCCAATAAAATTACTCCTAAAAAAATAACGGCGATTCCTTATACAGAAATAACCTTATCTATGATTGAAGCTAATATGGGAATTATGTGTGCTCCAAAATGGCAACTAGCTCCTTTTAAGCTATCTGAAGATCTTGTTTTTAAAAGAATTGGTAAAAATGGACTGAAACGTAACCATTATTTAGTAGTAAAAACAACCAATAAGAATAAAAATTATATTCATGATTTTATTACTAGTTTTCAAGAAGACTTTTTAAGATAATAATCTGTTTGTCTGAAGGAAAGATTGCTTTAACACCTCGCAATGACGTTGGTCAATTTTTAATTTTTGTCTTTAATGTCAGTTCGAGTGTTGACCAAAGGAAGATGTATCGAGAACTATTCTACAAACGAAAACTTCTCCATACAAAATGAGTTTCAAGTGATATTTTAATTTTAAAAGAAACTCTTTATCTGTTAAATATAAAAATAAGTTCGACTATAATTTTGTGCCATATAAAATCTTGCTATCACTGCAAAATATGTAATGACATATAGATTTTTTCGCTTAATTTTTTAATCCAATTTTTATTAATCAGCACCTATATAACTATAAATATAGTTTTATGACTATAATTATAGTTATAGTTGTGAAAAAATTATATATTTGCCCTATGAATGAATTAACAAAAGCCGAAGAACAAGTAATGCAATACGTATGGAAACTTGAAAAAGCCTTTCTTAAAGATATTGTAGAGCAGTTTCCAGAACCTAAACCTGCATACACTACAATATCAACAGTAGTAAGGGTTTTAGTTAAAAAAGAGTTTTTGAAATATGATACTTATGGTAAAATCCGTCAGTACTCAGCAACCATTTCAAAAGACAATTATTTTAAAAGACATATGAAGGAAGTAATTAAAAACTTCTTTAGTGGCTCTCCTAGTAAGTTTGCTTTATTTTTTACTAATAATGAAGATTTAAACCTTACGGAACTTGAAAATATGAAGCTAATGCTTGAAAGTAAAATTGAAAAATTAAAAGCAACTAATGAATAGTTTAGTGTATCTACTACAAGTTACTTTAACTTTTTCGGTACTCTACGTTTTATATAAGGTATTTTTAGAAAGGTTAACATTTCATAATCTAAACAGAATTGTATTGGTATTAATACTTCCTGTTTCTATATTAATTCCTTATTCAAACAATTTTTTTCCATCAATTGCCTCTAAAGCTATTGAAGTTCCTGTATTTGAATATATTCAATTAAATAACATTACAGAACAATTACAAGTTGTTAAACAGCCTATAACTTCCTCTTTTCTTGATTATTCTTCAGCTTTACTATTTCTATATGTATTGGTGTTATCCATTTTATTGATACGAATTTTAGGAGCAATCATACAACTATATATGTTAAAAAGTAACGCTAAAACCATTAAAAAGAGTACTTATAAACTGGTTATAGCTAATGTGCCAGAAACTTTTTCTTACTTTAACTGGATTTTTATTCCTAAAAGGAATATTGAGCAATTAGACGATCAAATTATAGCCCATGAAAAAGTGCATATTAAGTTAAAACATTCTTGGGATGTTATTTTTACCGAAATCTATATTGCTTTCTTTTGGTTTAACCCACTACTCTACCTTTATAGAAAGTCTTTAAAATCTGTACATGAGTTTCAAGCTGATAAGGGCGTGCTAAATAATGGAGTTAAAACTTCTGATTATCTGCAAGTACTGTTGCAAAATCTTGAAATTTCAAAACCCAATAATTTATATAACTATTTTAACCAATCTATTCTTAAAAAACGAGTTACCATGATGACAAAACCCAAATCTAATAGTCTTAATAAGCTTACATACATAGCATTACTACCTGTTTGTGTTTTATTAATTTTTGCATTTACCTCACCAGCTATTGAAGATGATGGCTACCTAAACGGCGAAGTTACTTCAGAGTCTTTTAGTACACCTTCGTTTCTATTTCCAGTTAAAAATGCGACCAAAAATGATATTACCTCACATTTTGGAAAAAAAGCAAGGCATCCAAAAATAAAAAAAGAGAAAACACACCAGGGTATTGATATTAAAGCAAAAATAGGAACGCCTGTATTTGCAACAGCCGATGGTGTAATTTCAAAAGTTTCTTTAGAAAATAAATGGGGAAATTTAATTGTTATGACGCATACAGATGGTTATGAAACTTGGTATGCGCATTTGGATGGTTTTAATGTAAGTGAAAATCAAAAAGTAAAAAAAGGAGAGGTTATTGGTTATGTGGGAAATACAGGTTTTTCTACTGGACCACATTTACATTATGAAGTAAAGCAACATGGGAAACACCTAAACCCGTTAGATTATTTAGAATAATAAGCTTTCTAAATATCTCTATAAATAATAACAATACTATTTTTAATTACAAGGACACAATAACCAAGATTTTAATTCCCCGATGTTTTGCATCGGGGAAATTTATTTTTAGGTTAAAATGGTATTAGCAGATTGCCACAAAAAATTCCATTAAATTCCATTTTTTTCTCAATGACATCCTTAATTTACAAAGGTTCTCAAGATAAAGTAACGTCGAGTTGATAATGCCTCTTTAAAACTAAAATGTCACGTCACTTCGAGTGAAATTATTTGTAATGAAATGGAAACTCATTTTGTATCGAGAAGTTTTCGTTAGTAGAATAGTTCTCGATACAATTTTTACTCCGTTGTCACTTCTTAAAAATCACTCGAACTGACAATAAAGAGTTTAGATATTGGCTTTAATAATAATCAAATTCAGGTTATTATTAAATAAAGCTAATTTAGTTTAGAAAGAAACGTCAATACGTTTTTCATACTGGTAGCTTGTATAAATACTTCTTTTGTTTTTTCGTCTTGCCAACCAGAACTAACTAAGCCTACCACCTGTCCTCTTTTATCAACTACAGGAGCTCCGCTTAATCCGCCTAAACTTTTGGGGCCTTTAAGTTGCTTTAGGTTGTAATAGTTTCCGTCTATTTCATCAAATATGTATTCATACATACGTTGCGAGCCCATGGTATCTTTATAGGACCAACCTAAAACGTATAGTTTTTCTCCTTTTTTAAGAGGTTTTTCTCTAAATTGTAAAGGTTTATGCTTTGCTTTATGCTCTTTTATTGAAAATACCAACCAATCATTATAAGTTTCCCAGTTAGTGCCCATATAGCTCCAAGTAAGTGAATCTTTTTTATTTGTATTTAAAAGTTTATCAAGAATAACATACTGTGTACTATCGTTTTTAGGATGCATTTTCCATTGTTTTAATTCGCCCTCAAAATCAACAAACTTCATTTTATCTGTTTTTGTCATAATTAAAATGTGTTTTGCAGTAATTGCATACATTCTTTTTTTATAGCGTACTAAAAATCCATTTGAGACATTAGAATTATTAAACTTAGCATCTTTATATGAAACATTATTTATTAAACCTATAGGTGTTTTATGTAACCTTTTTATAGAAGAACAATTAACTAATACGGCTACTAAAATTGTAATGATTATGGTTTTTTGTATTGAAAACATATATGAGTGATTTATATATTAAACTGCCCCGATATAAAGCATCGGGAATTATTTCCCTTGCGATTAAAATCACGAATCTAAATAATAACTAATGCTTAAACTCCTTTAATAGATAAATAAGCAGTACTTGTATACGTATAAAAAGTAACCATCTACTTTTAAGTTTTTATACTCTTTTTCATTCTTTGTATACCTACACACATCAAATATCGATTAAACCTGTAATAAGCTTATAATTTCATTATATTTCCTGTTATGAATTTTGATAAAAAAATAATTGTAGAACATCTTGTCTTTTGGATTGTAATTTTTCTTTTTTATGTTTTTGCTTCCACTAGTTCTGAACTGTTTCAACAATCCTTAGAAAATACATTATTTAAATTCCCTTTAATAATAATAGCTACGTATGCTTTTAATAACTGGCAAGTGCCTTCTTATTTAAAACCTAAAAAGTATATAGCTTTTGGGGTTTCCATGATTTTTATGATTGGGGTTTTGGTATTTTTATTTCGTTTAGTAGGCTATTATTACTTAGATAAATATTGTGCGGAAGGCCCTTATCCACTCATTAGTTTGGGTGATTTTCCTTTTTACATGTTTTCTTTTCATTTTCCTGCTTTAATCATGTATTTTTTTAATACGAATAAAGAGCGAGAAAAGGAACGTGAAAAGGTGCTTCAATTAGAAAAAGAAAAAATAGCAACAGAGCTAAAATACTTGAAAGGGCAATTAAATCCTCATTTTTTATTTAATACCTTGAATAATTTATATTCTTATGTAATTACTAAATCTCCAAAGGCACCAGATATGGTATTGCAACTTTCTGAAATATTAGATTATATTTTATATAGAAGTCAGCAAAACTCCGTTCCTTTAACAGAAGAAATACATACTATAGAAAATTACATAGCTTTAGAGCAGATTAAATATGGAGATCGTTTGCAAATAGTGTTTGAAAAAAAGCTTTTAAAAAAAGGCGTTTCTATAGCTCCACTACTCCTTTTATCTATAGTAGAAAATGCTTTTAAACATGGGGTTAGAGATAGTGTTGTTAAACCCAAAATTAAAATTGTATTAACGCAGTTTGATACGCATATAACGTTTACTGTTTGGAATACAAAAATAACGGACACATACAACACTAAAGAGAATATGTATAAAAATGGTATTGGTCTTATAAATATCCAACGACAATTAGATTTGATTTATCCTGAAAAACACACATTAGATATTGAAGAATCTGATTTGTCTTTTAATTTAAAACTGACGCTTAAAATAAATTAAAATGGTACGATGTTTACTTGTTGATGATGAATCTCCTGCAATAGATTTATTAAAGAACCACATACAATTAGTAACTAACTTAGAAATTGTTGCTAGTTGTTATAGTGCTGTAGAAGCTTTTGAAATTTTGAAAAAAGAAAAAATAGATTTGCTTTTTTTAGATATTGAAATGCCTGTTTTAAAAGGTTTAGATTTTTTAAAAGCATTACAAAAACCACCAAAAGTAATTATTACAACTGCTTATAGAGAATATGCCATAGAAGGTTATGATTTAGATATTGTAGATTATTTGTTAAAACCAATTTCTTTTAATCGATTTGTTAAAGCTATTGACCGGTATTATGAACGAACGCATGTTTCTTTTTCAAAGGATGATGATAGTATTACTACTTTTTTCTATGTAAATGTAAATAAGAAGCAAATTAAGGTAATTTTTAAGGAGATTCTATATATTGAAAGTTTAAAGGATTATGTTAGAATTCATACTTCTGATAAAAAAATTGTGGTAAAAAGTAATATTGGTAAAATAGAAGGGTTGCTTCCTTCAAACCTGTTTTTACGTACGCATCGCTCTTATATTATAGCGCTAGATAAAATAACTGCTTATACCCAAAAAGATGTAGAAATTGGTACTATTGAAATACCTATTGGCTCAAGTTATTTAACCAAAGTGACTTCCTTACTATCAAATTCATAGAAACTGAGTTCAATTATTATAAATGTAACTTTTATTTAATTGCAAAATTGATATCCTAGGGGTTAATTCCCCAGATATCTTACTTCTAATAGTTTTGTTAAACTATTTTCGACCCGATACTCCGCATACTTATATCTAGGCAGTTAATTATATCCCAATCGTCAGTTCGAGTGTTAATCAAAGGAAGACGTATCGAGAACTATTCTACAAGCATAAACTTCTCGATAAAAAATGAGTTTTCATAGTATTACAAATAATTTCACTCAAAGTGATATTCATTTTCACCTGAATTGGATTATTACCACTACTAAAAATTGAGCTTTTAAACTCCTGTGAATGTCAGTTTGAGTGTTTTTTATGAAGTGATAACGGAATAAAAAATGTATCGAAAACAATTCCGAAAATGAAAACTTCTCGATATAAAATTATTTTCCATTTCATTACAAATAATTTCACTCGGAAGTGACATTTTAGTTTTAAAAGAAACTAATTATCAATAAGATATTAATAGAACTCAGATTAGAACCTATACACTTTTGCCCTTTTTGGCATTGATAACTTTGGCATGGTATACTTTTTTAAAAAGGTGCTTCTATTGAGTTTATTTTTAGCATAAATAACCTTAAAAAAGTAATTATGTTAAAATGTTTAAGTATTCTTTTAATGATAGTAATTCACTTAGTAGCTTTAACTTGTCAAGCTCAAAAATCAGAACGTGCCTTAGAAGATGAATTTGTAAAAAAGTATGCACCAGTAAATTTAAAAACACATGGTTTTACCTTAGCTGTAGACTCTAAAGTAGCGGAAGTGCATCAACTTTTTAATGATGTATCTGCCAACTTTTATTTTTATGGAGATAAAAAAGAGTTTGAAAAAAAAGTTGAAAAAATTATTGAATTAGATCCTAATTATCCAAGTGGTATTTTAATGAGTGGATTTTATGTACAAGATCCAGAGGAATATAAAAAACTGGTTACTAAAGCCTATAATTTATCTAAAAAAACTACATTAAAATCTGAAAGAGACATTATGCAGGCCGAATATGCTCTTTTGGTAGAGGAAGATTACCCTAAGGCTCAAAAGTACTTTAAAAAAGTAGTAGATATGTATCCTGATAGCGCTGCGGCTATTTGGTCTTTAGGAATGGCGTATTATTATAATAATGAATATGACAAAGCATTGGCTTGTTATAAAAAGAGTACCGAATTAATTCCTAATTTACCTAAAGGATACGAGTTTATGTCTGTTATGTTTTATCAAAAAAAGCAATATAAAAAAGCCTTAGAATACTTAGAATTAGCCAAAAAACACGGCGCTAAAACCCAAAACGATATCTATTTTGCAGAGTACGAGCATATTGTTTATTACAAAAATGGGCTCTATGAAAAAACAATGAAATCTATTAAAAAAGCATATACTTTTGGTAAGTATTTTAAGAATAGTGCAAGCTTAAAGAAAACGTATCAAGTTGCTAAAACTAAATTAGATTCAATTCAAGGAGTAAAGTTATAAATTTAAAAACCAATACCCTCTTTAGCTTTGAGAGTATTGGTTTTTATATACACAAGGGAGCTGGAAAACGAACTACCTCGATGAAAGTTATTGGAGAATTAACCCCTTCGCTATCAATCTAACGATTAAATAACTGAAACTCTTACTTTTTTCTTTTTTAGTCGAGAATTGTTTAATTTTTTTGCTAATTCATCTGCAATACTTAATGGAACAGATACAAATGCACAATCTTGTTTTAATTCTATAACTCCTAATTGATCTTTAGTTAGGTTTCCTTCTTTAAAAAAAAGTCCAGCAATATCTCCTTTTGATATTTTATCTTTTCTTCCTCCAGAAATGAATAAAGTAGTCCAAAATTGAGGTTTCCATACCGCTTTTTTAGTAATATCTATTGCTTTTGTTTTCTTTATAAATTCCGGTAACAATTCCTTTTCCCATTTTAATACATAAGCAGCTCCTTTAGCATTCACCCTTGCGGTACGTCCATTTCTATGCGTAAACTCTTCTATTGCTCTTGGAAGCTCATAATGAATAATAAATTTCATTTCAGGAATGTCAATTCCTCTTGCTGCCAAATCTGTAGCAATTAATAATTGAGAGGTTCCGTTTCTAAATTTAATTAAAGAACGCTCACGATCTCTTTGCTCCATACCGCCAGAAAAACAAGTATGACTAATTTTATTTTTTTTCAAAGCGTTACTAACTTCTGTAATACTATCTTTTACATTACAAAAAACAATACCAGGTTGATTTCCAATATGCAATAGCAAATCAACTAAAGTTTTTATTTTATTTTTTGAAGATGAAATTACCGTCTTTATTTCTAGTTTTGAAGCAGTTTTATTCTTTAAATAATTAATGATGGTAGGGTTATCTAAACGCACAAAATCAGGAACTTCAACTCCTTGAGTAGCAGAAGTCAAAATACGTTTATTTATACTAGGGATTTGATTTATAATTCCTCTCATTTCGTACTCAAACCCAACTTCTAAAGACTTGTCAAATTCATCTAAAACAATAGTTTTTATATAATTTTTAGAAAAACGATCATTATTAAAGTGATCTGAAATTCTTCCAGGTGTTCCTATTAAAATAGCAGGCGGATGTTTTAACTCAATTTTATCTTTAGCCATTGCCCTACCTCCGTAAACCGCATTTACTTTAAACCCAGATCCCATATTTCTAACCACTTGTTCTATTTGGATGGCTAATTCACGAGAAGGGACTAAAATTAAAGCTTGTACTTCTGAACAATTCGGATCTAATTTTTTGATTAGCGGCAGTAAAAATGCCAATGTTTTTCCTGTTCCTGTTGGAGAAAGTAAAATAACATTGGTTGTTTTTTCAATAACAGCTACGGCTTCTTTTTGCATTGAATTTAACTCATGGATATTCAGTTTTGTTAAAATCTCTTGTTGATCTTTAATACTATTTGCCATGATTATTTCTTGTTTTTTTGAGCACCTTTTTTAAGTTTATCATTCGTTCCCTGTTGTGCTAAGTGATGTGCTAAAACTTTCTCAATTAATTCCTCTTTTGTTAAATGATGAAATACCGTTTTTATTTTATATTTAAATTCTTCTGAAACCGTTCTATTAGGTTTGGTTTTAAATATTTTTTTTGCCCATAATAATGTATTATTTTCTTCTATACTTTTTGCATCTGCTTTCTTAAACTGACGGAAAGTAATACCTAACACTTCTTCTAAATCAGGAATATCCTCTACTTCTTCTTGCTGAATAATACTTAAAGAAAGCCCTTTAGCTCCTGCCCTAGCTGTTCTTCCACTTCTATGCGCATAGGCGTCATAAGTATCAGGTAAATGATAGTTTACAACATAAGCCACTTCTTTTACATCAATACCACGAGCTGCCAAATCAGTAGCTACTAAAATATCAATATGTCCGGCTCTGAACTGTTCCATTATTCGATCACGAATTCCTTGTGTTAAGCTACCATGAATGGCTCCTGAAGAAAATTTATTAATGGCTAAATTCTTAGCTAGTTTGTTAACTGCTGCTTTGGTTTTACAAAAAATAATACCTCTTTCTCTTTCTCTTGATGCTAAAAAATGTAAGAGTACTTCTAACTTTTCTATGGGTTCTACAACTACATATTGATGTTTTATTCCTTGATGTCCAACCGTTTTCATATCGGCTTCAATTTGAACAACCTCTTTAGCCATATAATTATTTACCAATTGCCTTATAGCACCAGACAAAGTAGCGGTAAATAATAACGTTCTTCTTTTCTTAGGAATTTCTTTAATAATACTATCGAGTCCTTCTTTTAAAGCACTTACCATTTCATCTGCTTCATCTAAGATAAAATATGATATGTTTTTAATATTAATAGCTTCACGCTTTACTAAGTCTGCCAAACGCCCTGGAGTTGCAACCACAATATGAGTTTCATTTTTTAAACGTTCAATTTGCGGTTTTATAGATATTCCTCCACAAACGGATGCTATAGATATTGAAGGTATATGCGTAGCAAAAGATGTTAAGTTTACACTAATTTGCTGCCCTAATTCTCTTGTTGGTGCTAAAATAACAGCCTGAATATTTGGGTTACTTGTATCTATTAACTGTAATAAAGGCAATCCAAAAGCTGCAGTTTTACCCGTACCTGTTTTAGCTAAAGCTACTACATCTTGATTTTGAGTTAGGATAATGGGAATTGTTTTTTCTTGAATATCTGTGGGTACAGAAATTTGTAAATGGGTTAAACTTTGTTGAAGTTCAGTATTAATTCCTAAATCGGAAAAACTTTTTGACATGAAAGTATTTTTTGCAAAGGTAAGTAGTATTAGACTAGTTTTACTAGTTTATGAAGGAATAATACGATTTCTCTCCTATTAGTTTTTTTAAATCTTACAGGGTTGTTTTAACCCCAACAACAATCCTTTCAATAATCTGTTTAGCAGTGGTTAAAGTAGATAAATCTGGGTTAATAGCTCCATTTTGTCCCGAATGATGTCCATGGCCAATAAGCTCCATTAAGTAGTAGTTTTTTTCATCATTTAAGTCAATTAATGTATTAAAAATTATAGAAGGTTGCCCTAATTGCCCTGTACCATTATGAAAGGTTTCATCATTTGGAAAATCATATTCCGAATAATATTCATTATCATCAAAAGCAACGTTAACTTCAATCTTTAATTTAAATTTTGATATTTTACTAATAGAAGATAATAATTGAAAATTATCTACAATTGTAGCTCCTGTTATTGCATCTGGTAATGGGTTATTACTTGGCGGAACGTAAAGCCCATCAGCATATTCTATATTTCTTTTGTGAGACCAAACGGGTAAAGCGTTTACACGTCTATAATCTCCTGAAGCATTTTTATTTTCATCAAACGACTTATAATTATCTTTACTTCTTCCTCCAAAAAATAAACCTCTTGCTGTGGCTTTAGATACAAAAAGTGTTTCCACATAATTACCTTGCTCATCTTCTACCCAAATAGCCATTTGAGGATGCCAATAATGTTCTGAACGTAATACATCAATTGTTAATTGAATATCATTAGATGTATTCATTTGAACAACTTCATAAGTAGTTAGATTTAAATCCTTTTCAATAGCTGCTTTTTGTTTAGCACCAAAATCCATTAAAGTTGAAAAAGGTGTTGTTTGAAAAAAAGCTCCTAAAAAAAATAATATACCAATAAACACTATAATCGTTACTAATTTTCCTTTTACATATACCTTTAACGATCTGAAATTATTTTTTAAATGAAATAATACTCCTAATGAAAATAAAATTCCGAATACAGTATGTATGGTAGCTGTAGCTCTTGAATATTCTAAAAAATATGATAAAACTCCTGTTATTAATAAAACAATAAAACTAATACCTATTGATAGGCTAATTATTTTTCTGAAAGTCATATAGAAATAATAAGTTAGTGGTACTTGAAAAAACAAACGCAGCTAAAGCTTTAAAAGTCAACTCTAACTACGTTTAAACATAAGGGAATTATTATAAGATTTTTTTTAGTCTATCTATTCTACTTTGTAAATAGGTAATCTGCTTTGCTTTATTTTTGGGCATTGTAAAAGCTAAAGGTTTAAATTTTGTTTTGTTAGAGAATTCCTTTTCCATTAATTTGATTTCTTTTACAATTATTTGTAAGCTTTGATCATCTGTTTCTCCCACTATACCATGAATATCATAAGAACGAGCATTAAATTTTGTAGTTTTAGATTTTTCCATTTTTGCTTTAAGAGCAATGAGATTAGTTCTCAAATTAGAAATGACTTTAGCTTCTCCAAATTTAGTTTTTGCTCCACGACAACTAGATGGTGAACAACCAGAAGTAGATTCAATAGCTTTAGCTGAAGTATTACAAGAAGATGTTTTTTCTCCATTTTTATTCTTTGTAGCACAAGCTATTTTATTATTCTTTTCTCCACTACAACATGATGATTGCGCATTAATATTTTTACTAAATAACATAATGATAGCCGTTACTACTGTTACTGCTAATGTTTTTAATTTAAGTTTCATTTTATTAGGATTTATGAATTAAACATTTACTTCTAATTCAGAAGACGAAGACTTAAAAAAAATGATGCATAAAATTTTAATTATTTTTTATTTAAAAGTTCAGTAATTTCTTTAACTGTGTGTCTTGCTGTTTTTCCAACACCATATATAGTTGCTGAGGCAAAACCTGTCCAACTACCATAGCCTACTAACCAAAGATTCTGTTCTTTTATAGAACGTGTATATTCCGTTTTAACACGATTATTTTCAATAATATTTAAAGGTTTCAAGTGAATCATATTTGCTTTAAACCCTGTACACCAAATTACAATATCAAATTCTTCTTTTGTACCATCCTTCCATATAACACCATGTTTATAAAAAGATACAAATGGACGTTTAGTATTTAACACGTTTCTATTACGTGCTTCTTTTACACTTTCAACCATTACAATATTACTTAATGAAGCTTTGATTCCTGAAGTTGTATTTGTCGTCTTACTCAAAAACTTTTGAGTGGCAGCATTGAATAAGTACCTTCCATCAATATCATCTGGTAAAAAGTAAGGTTCATGTAAAGTAACCCATTGTGTTTGCGCAACTTTAGATACTTCAGCTAAAATTTGTGCTCCAGAATTTCCACCACCAATAATAAGTACTTTTTTACCTTTAAGATTCGATGTATTTCTATAACCTGAAGAATGTAGTTGTTCTCCTAAAAACATCTCTTGACCTGAATATACTGGAATAAAAGGTTGTTGAGCCGTCCCTGTAGCACTTACCAAAGTTTTACTATAGAATATATTTTGTTTGGTTTCAACTTTAAATAAATTATTTTCCTTACGAACGGCAATAACTTTAGAGTTTCTTTGAATAGGAAAATTATATCTTGCTTCATATTTCTCTAAATATGAAATAAATTCATCTTTAGTTGGGTATTCGTCTTCTCTTTTTGGCATTCCCCAACCTGAAAGCGAGCTATATGTTATTGGTGAAAATAGTTTTAAACTTTCCCAAGTTTGCAACCAAGAACCACCCGCTTTTTCTTGGTCATCTAAAACAAGATAATCTAGCTTATTTCGTCTTAAAAAATATGCTATTGATAATCCTGCTTGACCTCCTCCAATAACGAGCGTATCATATATTTTCATGCATTGCTGTTTTTAATTGAGCAAAGGCTTCTTGTATTTTAGATAATGGTGATGCTATATTCATACGCATAAATTGAGCGTGGTCTTTATCAAACCATGTTCCTGGTGTTAACGCTAATTTAGATTTGCTAAACACTAAATTATTTAATGTTTCATTTGACAAATTCAACTTGCTAAAGTCTAACCATACTTGATACGTACCTTCAGGAACAAACACTTTTATTTGTGGCAATTCTTTTTGTACAAAATTTTGAATCCAATCTACACTTTTTTCCAAATATGAAACCAACTCATCTACCCATTTTTCACCTTTTGTATAAGCAGCAATCGTTGCTAAAGCTGATAATGTATTACCGTGGTCAAGGTACATTGAGCCTATGGTTGCTTTTACTTTTGAGAATACATTCTCATTTGGAATATAAAGATATCCATTAGAAATACTTTGCATTCCAAACGTTTTAGCAGGTGAACCTATAATAGCTATGTGTTTATTGCTAAATGACGAAATACTATTGAATGTAGCTTTAGAATAGATAATATCGGAATGTATTTCGTCACTAACAATAGTTACATTGTAAGTATCTGCCAACTCGGTTAGTTTTTGTAACTCTTGCTTATTCCATACACGACCAACTGGATTGTGTGGATTACAAAGTAGTAGAATTTTCACATTTCCTGTTTGAAGTTTTTGTTCTAAATCTTCAAAATCCATTTTATAGTTTCCGTCAACAATTTTTAACGGGTTTGGTACTGCTTTTCTATTTGCTGTTTTAATAAGCTTGTAAAACTGATGGTAAACAGGCGTTTGTACTATAACTCCATCGCCTTCATTAGTTAGTTCTCTAATTAGTAATGCTATACCAGTGAGTACACCAGGAACTTGAACAAAATATTTACTATTTAGTTTTAATTGATGTCTTTTTAAATTCCAATCTGTAATTGCCTGAAATACTTTATTGGTATTAAATTCGTAAGCATAAATACCTCTATCTATCAAACGTTGCAATTCTTTAGTAATGGGCTCTGCAACCTTAAAATCCATATCAGCAATCCAGAACGGCGTAACATCTGTAGAACCAAATATTGATTTTAAATAATTTGGATTACTCTTTGCAAATTGATGTTCGTAATCATTGTGTAATGTATCAAATAGACTCATAATTAAAAGTTTTTTAGATGTTATTCGTTATTAATGATGTGAAAGCTGTAAAAAATATTGTATTCAAAATATCAATTCAGCTACATTTTGCCAAGAGCCACCATTTATAATATCTAAACCTTCTCTTTTTAGATAATCCGTTACTTGACCACTTCGCATACCACTTATACAAACTGCTATTATGGGCTTATTCAACTCTTTTAAATAGTTGAGCTTACTTTTAATATTTCGAAACTCTATATGCTTAAAGCTATCTATATGAGCTAAATCCCACTCTTGTTGAGATCGAACGTCAATTACAATGGCATTATTATTTAAATAGGATTGTATGATATCTCTTTGGTATCTACTATTATATGATTTTGAAGCTTTCATCTTTTATATTTTTTTATTAAAGACGAAAGCTTTTAAAAATGATGCAATTAATTAAGAACAAGGTGACTCACTATCGCAATCAGTTTTAGATTTAAAACCTATAATACTTCCTTTGCCTCCTTGTAAAACAGTACAACAACCTTCAAATAGTTCTTTCAGCTTCTTACGTCCTCGTTGAATTTTAGAGCGAACAGTTACATAGTTCATGTTAAGCTGTTCTGCTATTTCCTTTTGAGGTACTTCTTGTAGTTCTGACAAGGTCATTAATTCTCGGTATTCTTCAGGTAACTGATCAATAAAAGAGTTTACACATTTACCCAATTCTATACTTGCATCTTCTTGCTCATCATGATTTAGGAAGGTATCATCTTCAATCGAATTAGTTTCTAATTGTTTTTTTCTATAATAATCAGTAATCGTATTTTTAGCAATGGTATAAATCCAACTTTTAAGATTATCGACACCATTTTTATTTGATTTAGATAATTTTAAGAATACATCTTGAGTTAAATCTTCTGCATCTTCCTGATTACGTACGCGCTTTTTAACGTAACCTAGTAAAGGGTTATATAGTTGTACTATTTGATTTTGCATGTTGTATAATATAATTGATGAATAGAATAGTAGCGATGATAAATAAAGATAAAAATAAGTAATTTGTTCCTAAAGTTTCAATAGCATAAATTCCTATAAGAGCGCCTATAGCAGCCCCTAAGTCCCACCAAGTGCTAACACTAGAAATAGCCTGTAAAGTATTTTCTTGCTGTTTAATAGCAACCAATGGCGAAAAGGTAACCACAATAGTATTACATAAAAAGGCAAGTATAATACCCAAAATAGTTACTTCTACTGAAATTAAAAATAATGACGTTAAACATCCTAAAACAGCAATAGTAAATAGTTTTTCTGGTGGATAATGTAGTGTTAGCATTCCTCCAATAATGGAAAACAGAATAACAAACAATCGTTTTAATAATAAATAAAAAGCTACCAATGTTAGTAATTCACTTGAAGTAAAACTAGTTGAACTTAATAAATGAGCTAAGGTAACTACCAAAATACCATCAATTGCAATAGATAAAATTAGTACTAAAAGGTTCATGGAATTTGGATAAAAAGTTACGCTACTTTTTACTTTTTCTAATACTTTTTCAGACGTAATATTGGGTAACAAATAGGCTAATAAAACCCCAAATAAACTAATTCCTGCAACTAAGAAAAAGCCATTTTCAACACCCAACTCTTTAATAACAGTGGGACCAAACCATAATATAAATAATGCTCCTATTGATTTTATACTTTGAGCTAACCCAAATGCTAAACCCGATTTGTTTTTAGTTTTAGCAGCATAATTAAGCGTAGCTATTTTTAAACCAGAATAGCTTAATCCCCAAAAAATTCTGGCAATTAAGAAAGCTATTAGCCCCAATTTAACCCCATACATAAGCGTAGTAATTACAGCTATTGACGAAGTAATTAATAACATATTTCTCATTCCTATCCGAATTACGAGATTAGCAACATATGTGTTTGCTAAAATTCTTATAAAACGATTAATAGAAAGTAACATCCCAACAACAAAAGCCGAAAAGCCTAACTCCTTTCCATAAATAGGTAAAACAGGATATAAAAGAGCATCTCCTAAGCCTGCAAAAGCCATAACACCACTTGCACGTAAAGCCCCTGTAAATAAGGGGCTTTGTTTTTTAAAAGTAATATATTTTGTTAGCAGCATCCACCTCCTGTTTGTGGTGTTTCTTTTACTTTTGGAGCAGGACCACAACAAGAACTTTTTACTGGTTCTACTTTTACAGGAGTTGATCCACAACATCCTCCACTTTGCTTAACTGTTGTTTCTGTTGTTGTGTTTACGTTTCTTGTTTTCATTTCTTTAATATTTATAAGGTTATTATTTATTTTCTATTAACTAAGACGGACATTTTATGAAATGATGCGCTATTTTTTGGTTATCCGCAACATCCACCTCCCATTTGTGGTGTTTCAAATCCAGATACAACAGATTCTTTTTCAGGAATTCCACAAGCGGCCTCTGTGTTTACTGTTTCTTCTTCTGAACCACAGCATCCACCTCCAGCAGTTTCTCCACCAATTCCGAGATTTGAACTACAAACTCCCGTTTCAGGAAGATTTAACTCAACACGCTCTGCAGCCTCAATATCACCAGCTAAATAAGCTACTATAGAGCGTACTTGCTCATATCCTGTAGCCATTAAAAATGTTGGAGCTCTACCATAACTTTTAGAACCTACGATGTAAAAATCTTTTTCTGGATGACGTAATTCTTTTTCGCCGTGAGGTCTTACTGTTCCACAACTATGAATATTAGGGTCTATAAGTTCGGCCAAATCAAATACTGACTCTAAAGATGAATCTAAATCTATTCGGACCTCTCTAATCATATCTAGATTAGGGCGTGAACCTGTATTACTTATAATTTCATCAACATTTTTAATAGCTTTCATCTCACCATTTAAATCACCAATAACCTGAATACCTCTTTCTTCTTTTGTCAATTTTAAAATATGGAAAGGTGTATAAACATTTAATTTACCACTATTAACCAATTGTTCAATTCTAATACCTAAAGCTCCTCTGGCTTCTAAGGCATCATCCTGCTTTCCTCCATACACCTTATCCATACTATCTTTTCTTAAGATCCAGTTTAATTGAGTTTCAGGATATTCTTTCTGAATTTCTGCTAAATCTAATAAGGCATTAATAGCTGAATGCCCACCACCTACAACTGCTATATTTTTATTTTTGTAACGTTCTAAATGATCTTCTTTTACATTAGGTATACCGTAAAAAATATGATCTGCCAATTCTTGCTCACCTTCAGCATATACACCACCTGAGCCTATAGGGTTTGGTTGATTCCAAGTTCCAGTAGCATCAATAACTCCTTTTGCTTCATAATAATTAATAACTTCATTTTCTTTCACTTTTATTGAAAATGGTTTATCCTCTCGTCCCCAAGTTTTTACTTTATCTAAACCTTTTCTTCCTACAGAGAGTACTTTAGCGTTTAAATGTATATTTGGCTTAATTTGAGGTAAATTTGCAAGTGGCCTAAAATAATCCTCAACTAATTCTTTTCCTGTTGGTAAACCTTCTTCATCTGGAGCGATCCAATTAGTTTGTTCTAAAAGCTCCTTTGCGGCTTTATCTATATTATACTTCCAGGGAGAAAATACACGAACGTGACTCCAAGACAACATGTTTTGTCCTACAGATTGTCCTGCTTCAAATACAATAAAAGGAATGTTTTTTATGGTTAAATGTGCAGCAGCAGCTAACCCTACTGGTCCGCCACCGATTATTGCTATGGGTAAATTATTATTTTGCATCTCTTTTAAATTTTATATTCACTCTCCTAGACGGAGTTTTTTTTAAATGATGCAGTTTTTTTATTTTTTTATAATTAAAAAGTCGTCATGACGAACCACAGCAAAGTGATCTGTTTATTAAGATACAGAATACTTAGTACCCTCTTTCGTTACTGACATATGATTCATCGTAGACTGTATAAATTACTTATTAAGACTAGTCATTATAATTAGAACATAGCAGACCTGAAAACTGACTGTCACAAAATTCCATTTCACTACATTTTTTCATAGTGACATGATTATCATACTCATTTCACTCGTAAGGAGAGCTTTTGTAAAAAGAGAAACTCCTTATATAAATATTCTCAAGAGTATGGTTTAAATTATGAGTACATAAAACGAAAATATTTGGTTTAATCAAAGAAGACTAAATAATGAATAGAAAAAGCCCAACACTATCTAAAATTAGTATTGAGCTGGTTTATCAATTAATTATAATGATTTTAATGTCGTCTATGATTCATCATCGGACAAATACTTTCATTTGACTTTTTGTTTACTTCTTCCTGACTATCAATGTCTGTTGGTAATTTGATAGATGGTAAACGTCTATCTAACGGAATGTCTTTTTCACGTCGTAAAGTATTTACTTGTATATGTGGCCATAATGTTGTTCCTCCATCTGATCCAAATTGAAATTCAAAATCTACAATTTGTTCATATTGCAATTGTTCTATCAATCCTCCAAATTCTTCATCATACACCTCCTCTATCCACATACGATAACGCATACGAACTACTCTACAATAACGCTCAATCATTGGGTTATTGATAACTCCTCCTTGAACTCCAGTGTTATGCAAAGAATCTAATTCAATCATATCATAGCTCTTGAATGCAAGTCCATCGTTGGCATCTGATAATTTTAAATTAGGTTGTACGGTATATGGAAACTTTGCTCCAAATTGATCGTAATTAAAGATTTTCTCGAAATATGCACGACCACTGTTCACTCCTCCTGGTTCTTGATCTTCACGAGGCAATTCTGTCCATGTTGGTTTCTCACGAGATCCTGCAATTAAATCTTTTTCTGGGTTGATTCCCATCGTTGGAGATACTGCTAAATATTGTTGTTCCCAAAGGTCTGCAATATGTGGAGCTTCCCCTTCCTTTGATTCCGTAATATTTCCTGTTAAGTGAATAGTTGTACCATGTGGAATCACCCCTGAACGAGAAATCTGATAAGGTGGTACAAACTGAGGACCTAATTCCCCTGGACCAATTACAGGCTCTCCTCCATCTGTTTTTACCGATTCTTCATCTGAGGTGTGCTTGTACATAGTTGGTGGGTGTTGGTATGGACTATCTTCCTTCCAAGGCATTTCATGATCTCCTAGCCACAAGTACATTCCGTCTTCAAAGTGTTGTAAATCGTCATTATCATCTATAATCGCTGTTTCATATTTAACAGCACCGTTAAATTGCTCATTAGATCCTGCACGATTACGGACTGGGGCGTTTACCTGCGTAAATTTAAGTTGTTCTGTGTATACTTGTGATTTGAAATGGAAAACACCAAAAATGGTTTCAGAAGATGTTCCTGGTGATGGCATTGGTGTGGTATGTAATCCTGTTGGACCTCCTTTCCAGTTGACCCAAGTACCATGGAGTTTAGATAAGATTCCGTGTTGTGTTCCATTATTAGGTTCAGTTGGTAATTCTTTGGGTAATTCCTTATAAGGCCTTACTGATGATTTTTGAGTTTTTTTCATGATAAGTTAGTTTTTAGTTATTGTTTGTTTATACGTTATATCATTTTCGAAATATAATCTTGTACACTTAAAAAGGAGTCATTACGAATGTAGTGCAACGAAATGAAGTAATCTCATCATCGATTTACAGATCGCTCCATACCACGCAATGACGTTACCTCAATTAGTTAACCTTTACAGAACTGACATTATATTCGAAAAATTTAATTGCAAAACGTATTATTTAAGCTGGACAGATAAAAGGATATTCCTTATCATCTATGAGTTTTTCTATATTAAAGAAATCATTTAACACAGATTCTGCAGTACAGAAAGCTCCTTCTACCCAAGCTTGATCGTTAGAATAGGTAGATCCTACAATAAATAAATTACTGTCCTTACCTTTTACTAAAGATGATGGTTTACGAATTTTTTGCTGAACATCTCCAATGTTATAATGTGAGAAATAGGCATGATAACCAGCGTTAAAAGGTGGTAAAGACCAATCCATATACTTGGTTTCTAAAGGCTCTGGAATGGCAGTAAAATTAGCTTCTGAACCAAAATGCAAGGTAGCCAATTGTTGACGTAACATTTTTACCATGATTGCTGGTGCTTTACGAGGTCCTTGTAAAGGTTGTGTATCTTGAGATTCAGCAACTTTACGTTCTCTATTTGGTCCAATTTCTAAGGCTTTCCAGAAAGTAGTATAACGGATATCGTCATAACTTGCTAGTATTCCGTAAATCTTTTTACCTTTTTTATCTCGTGCATTATCTCCAAAGTACACCACTTGTCTAATAGGCATGTCTGTAGCACTTGGTCCAATAGTATCTAAATGCGCAACTGTTGTTATTTGTTGTTTTTCTTCATAGGTAAAACTTGCTTCTACTATGGTTTCCGCTGCTTCTAAAAAAGCCGCTTTTGTATCATAGCTTACTTCTATCAAAGAAGTTACCGAGTTATCATACGCTTTATTATTATTTTCTGCTTCTTGTTTTGCTTTTGCAGCTTCTGAATTTGCTTTTTCAATGGCTTTTAAGTACTTATTTGGAAATTTATCCTTCTTTAATTGCTTAATGCCTTGTTGCGTTAAAAAGTAGCTGTTTAATTTAGCTGGATATTTTGGTGGTGATGGAATATCATCTCTCCACCATGGTGAATCAAAGAACATTCCTATTTTATATGAGGGCTGCATTAAAACAGATTCTAAATACAACTGTACTTTATTGTCGTTTAAAACATCAAAATCACCTCTTTTTTTGTTCATATAACGCGTAGCTTGAGCAACTAAATCAATAGCATATCTACCCATAGCTAAGAAAGCAGCATCGCATTTTTTTGCATCTAATTCTTTAGTAGGTTCTTCCCTGCTTGCTGTTGTGTAATGAATTATGTTTTTATTCTCTAAAATAGAACGTAACCTTGTATTTGGATAATATTCAAAGTTGATTCCTTTTTCTTTTGCTAGTTTTACAATTTCCTGAAAAAGTGTAGAAAAAATACCCGAATAACCAATAGTTAAGGTTTTATAAAGTGTTCCTGGTGTAAATTCATTATTCACTTCAAAAGATTGTGCAGAGTTACTATTCACTACATTTGATGAATATCCATTTCCATCTGCTAAATAACTAAAACCTTCTTGTCCTAAAACATCGTAAGCTAAATTCCAATACCCGATGTCTTTTATTTTTTGTCCTTTTTCAAAGATTGATGCTTCACCTAAATCTTTGGTTATTTTACCTTCTTCATAAAATTTACACCATTCGTTTCTTGTTGGTGGTAAAGCATCGTCAGAAACATCTATTCCAACACTTTCAATTTTAGTAAAACCGTCATCTGGTCCAGAATTGGCACCATAATTATTTACATTATAAGGTGCAGGGTTATTCGAATCAATTTCCGAAGTATACATGTTTTTGGCTCTTAATGATAAAAGCGGATCACTAGCTTCATTAAAGGGCACTGAATATTTCTCTAGACCAATTTCGCTAATAGTTTTGGTAACCAATCTGTGCCCTGGATTATTTCCATCATTTGGATTAGGGTTGTTTTTTGTCTTCTTATAATCCCAAGCAGAATAACGCATTCCTCCTAATTCTAAATAAGAAGCATCGGGGTCATCTTTATAATGCCATGTGCATACTCTAGCTCCTGCAGCTCTGGTACCTTTTTCTTCTTTTGAAAATTGATATTTCCCCCAATCGTATAATTCTAGTGTATCGCCTTTTTGTAAGTTTTTAGAAGTGTCTTTTGCGTTGGCTGGCTTTCCTTGAAGTAATCTCCATGCGGTGTATAAACCAGCTGCTCCTGCGCCAAAAATTGAATAGGTTTTATTTTCCATTGTGAATATATTTAGTTGATTAGTTACAATTCATTTGTTGTGGGGTTAGATTTTTCATTTGTCCTGCTAAATCTTTTTCAGGAATAACGATTTCCACTAACGTAGGTTTGTTTGTTTTTTTATTGGTAATGATTTCCAATACAGAATTTAACTCTTTTATAGTATTAGCTTGATAACCGTTGGCTCCATAAGCTTTGGCCAACGCCATATAATCCCATTTTGGTAAGTAATCAAATTCGTCAAAACTTCCATTTGGACAAAACGCATCTACATCTACAAAAACTTGTTCTATAGCATACACTTGATTACTCATTACAAAAATGACACTATTAACATTGTATTTGGCTAAAGTTGAAAGTGATTGGCAAATCATCATAAATCCACCATCACCTGCTATTGTCCAGGATTGTTTTTTGCTTCCTAATTGCGCTCCTAATGCAGCACCAGTTTCGTAACCAATACATTGCCATGCTGCTGAACTGATAAAACTATTTTGTTTCATTCCATAAATATTGGTTGCCACATACATTGCAGAACTTACTCCAAATGTTAGGTTAATATCTTTCCATAGATTATTAGCTTCTATATGCTTAACCGCATGTTGAAAAAAGCGATTATAGGTAATTACTTCTGGTTGATCATTGTACTTTGGATCTGAAGAAGAAGTCCATGGTTCTGGATACTTTGGTTGTTTAGGTGCTTTATTTTTTAGTGGATATTCTTTACTATTTTCAAAACGCTCTAACAAGGCTTCCATAAAATCTTCCATAGTAACATCTTGATAAGTATAATATCCTGCTCTGATTTCTGTTGTGGTTGCCAATACCATATCTGAGAATTTGTTTTCTACAAACCATAGATAATCGTCAGTAATCAAGGTTCCTAAGGTTAAAAAACAATCAGAAGTTTTTACATAATCAACTACATTTTCTATAGAGGCTGCGTCTGAATAAGTTCCTATAAAATGATCGCTTTTTTCATCTAACACGGTTTTGCCCAATGATGTAGTGGTGTATACAAACCCACTAGCATCTATAATTTTTTGAAGAAGGTCTGATAATCCATGTCGTAACACTTCTACACCTGCAAAAATCATAGGATGTTTTGCTCCTGTTATTTGCATCCAAGCTTGATCTACAGCATTTAGTAAAGCGTCTTGCTTACTCTTTTTTACTTTGGGTTTTAGTTTCTTTTTAGAAGGACGTTTACAAGGTTCTCCCCATACTTCACTATAAGCTGCGATATAAACTGGTTTTTTATGGGTAATTGCTGCCACAATTAACTTGTCTATTTTTTTTGCTGCTCCTACAGAAGTACTTAATGTTTCTGAAGCTACGGTTACATGATTGTAAATTTCCTGATCTGCACTCAAATTTCCTGTTGAATGATGGTATAAAACATTGTACATATTCCCTATTTGACGATCATTTGACCCAGGTGTAGCACTAATCACCACCATTGGACTAGATTCTACATAGGCACCTGCAACAGCATTTAAGGCACTAAAAGTACTTACGCCATATTGTAAAGAAACGGCAGATAATCCTCTAGTTCTACCATAAGCATCCGCGGCATAAGAAGCATCTAATTCATTGGACGTTCCAATAGTTTCAATGCCATTAAACTTTTCTAGAGCTTGAGTAAAGTTTTTAACATAATCACCTGGAATTTGAAATACTTCGGTAACATCAAGTTGTTGTAGGCGAGTTAATAAATAATCTGCTACTGTGAATGTGTCATTTTTCATTGGTTAACGTTTTTAGATTATTACCATTTATAACAACAACATTTTATATTAGCTAGGTTAGTATAAATTCTAAAATTATTATATAATTCACTTTAAGTTAAGTAATTTATTACAAAAACTATTAAACGCTTTAATATGTTACTGATGTAATTTGAACTGTTAGTTGTTATTTAATCGAATAATTGATTATACTCCTAAAAATGAATAATTATTAGCTTTGTTTTTGAGAAAAGGTTCTAAATGTTGAATTTTTAACCATAAGAGTACTTATTTAGTGTATTAAGTTTTTATGGAAAGAATACTTTTTTACTATGTATTTATACCATGTATCATAGTATAATTTTATCATGACTTTTTACTTCCAAACTTTGAAAAAGTCTACTTTATAACTTTCACTAATAGGTAAAAATTCATCTTGGATTTTTACACGACCTCCTTCTGTATAAGTAATGTATGAAAGATTTACTATATGTGAACGATGTATTCTGAAAAAATTAGTACTTCCTGATAGTAAAGCAACAACATCTTTTAATGCTCCATGGACTAATAAGTTTCCGTGGTTTTTAGTAACATAATTCACATATTCATTTTCTGACTTTACATACATAATTTCAGAAATTGGTATGCGGTACTGTTTTTTGTCTGCTTTAATAATTAGCATTTTTTCAACATCTTTTACTACTATTTCTTGACGTTTTTGGTGTACTTCTTTAACTTTTTCTACAGCTCTTAAAAAACGGGGAAACTCAATGGGCTTCACTAAATAATCTATAGCATCTAATTCAAAACCATCTAAAGCATATTCACGATACGCTGTTGTAAATATCACTTTGGTTGTATAGGTTTTTATCGATTTTAAAAAATCAATACCATTTATATCTGGCATTTGTATATCTAGAAATAAAATATCAACATTTTGGCTATTTAAAGTAGGAAGTGCCTTAATAGCTGACTTATAACTACCCAATACTTCTAAAGTATCTATTTTTGAACAATAATTTTCTAGTAATCGTCTTGCTAGTTGCTCATCATCTATAATAATACATTTAAGCATTGTAATTAATCTTTAAGTGAACATTAAAATGTTGTTCTTCTTTTTTAATATTTAAGGTATAATTATTAGCGTATAGCAACTCTAATCTTCTTTTTACGTTAGCAATTCCGATTCCTCCTGTTTTATCTGTTTTTTTGTTTAAACTGAACGAGTTATAACACTTAAAGTCAATACCTTCATTTTTTGAAGATAATTTAACATAAATACTTCCATTAGAGGTATCTTCTATATTTCCATGCTTAAAAGCATTTTCTAAAAAGGTAATAGTAGCATTGGTGCTATTTTTATTTCTGTACTAGCATTTTTATAATCAAAAATAATATTAGTGATAGTATCATCTTTTAACTTGAATAAAGCAATAAAATTTTCGATATAAGCAATTTCATCTTTTAAAGATACAAATTCTTCATTATTGCCATACAATGAATAATCTAACATTTTTGAGAGCTGTAAAATACTATTAGATACTTTAGGATTATTTTCTATAGATAATGAATAAATATTGTTAAGTGCATTGAATAAAAAATGTGGATTTATTTGTTGAATTAGAAAGTTTTTTTCGGCAGAAACACGTTCTTTTTCGGCTTGCTCCTGTTGCAATCGTTGTGTATTGATGTAAGATAACAAAGCTGTAAAAATACCAACAAAGACGGGCACAGAATGTGCCATTAGTGCTTCAACAGTATAATAACTTTCAAGAATTGCATGACCTATACTTGATTTTAATGGTGATAAACCATCTTCTAAAAATTTGGAACCAAAAGCACCTATAGCCAACAAAGTGATGTTAAAAACACCAAAAACTATGTAGGATTTCTTTTCAAAAAATTTAGGAAGTAATAACTGTAAGTTAGCATAAAAAGCAACGCCTTGTGCTAAAGCAAAAATAAAAGTATGTTTTATAGGTGACCTTACTCCTACAACAAACTTGTATATAGTAAATAGTAAAAGACTATATACTATCCAAAATGCAATATGTTTAATATAAGATTTCAAAACAATTCCAAAAATAGACCAATTTACTCTTTAGCAACTATTTTTTTCAATGAATCAGGTTAAAACTTCAGTAAAAACAATTCTTTTTCCAGTATACATATATTTAAACTATTTACTGAAATTATTAATTACCTCACAGAAACTTCAACGCTACCAATTGATTTTTTTTTAATTAAATGTGTGATTTTTTTTCTTTTGCTTCAAAATCAAACAAATGAAAATATTTAATATTCAGTTAATTATCATTACAATTTTATTTACTATACCTCAAATTGGTTTTTCTCAGGATAACAATGAAAACAACTTTCTAGTAGGAGTTATTTTCTCGATGGCGACTATAACGTGACGTATGATTCCACCATCGGTGCAGAGTTACAATTTATTTTTTCTCGTAAATCTAAATTTAACCACTATATCAATGCTGGGTTTAATGCTGATTTAGGCATAGATGGTGCTAATCTATTTACTTTCAATGCTGGAATTGGTACTAGTTACAATTTGTTTTCTATGTGGAAAAAACCTTTTTCAGTTTCATTAAATGCTGGTGGACTTTACATGCATGAAATTTTTAAAAACCAAGTTATTGGTAATGTAATAGAAAACCAATTCAGCAATTTTAGTTTTTTTGGTAAACTTGGAACAGCATATCCAATAACTAAAAAACTTCAACTTCAACTTAATGTTATGCAGTATGGTACAAAAGGAACTTCCTTAGGTACTAGTATTTTATTTTCCTTTTAAAAAATATTTTTATGAAATCACAACAAAATAATGCTTTATTTACCATCAAAAGAATCATTATAGCTAGCATAGTTATTCAGTTTTTCTTGTTTTTGACATCTTGCTCACCTGATCCGGAATATATTCCCATAGATAAACAAGTGGGCGCATTGCCTACATCTGCAATTGATCCTATAGATAATCCACGTACTCCTGAAAAAATAGAATTGGGTAGAATGTTGTTTTGGGATCCGATTCTTTCTGGAGCAAGAGACATGGCTTGTGTTACTTGTCACCATCCTGATAAAGGGTATACAGATAGAATTGATTTAAGTTTAGGTATTGGAGGAAACGGATTAGGAGAAAATCGAAAAGGTGGTCTTTTAATAAAACGTAACTCACCAACTATTCTTAATGCAGCATTTAATGGTATTACAGAGAGCGGTCATTACGATCCTGCGAATACAGTTATGTTTTGGGACAATAGAGCTGCTTCTTTAGAAGAGCAATCCCTTGGTCCAATAAAAGATATGAAGGAAATGAGAGGTGATGCTTATCCGCCTGAACTAGCTATAGACTCAGTTTCTGCACGATTAGCCAATATTCCAGAATATGTTAATATGTTTAATGCTTCTTTTGGTAATGGAACTGTTATTAATGGTGATAAAATAGCTAAAGCTATTGCAGCTTTTGAACGTACACTTATAGCTCCTAATAGCCGTTTTGATCAATACGCTCGTGGTGATGAAAGTGCACTTACGGAAGAAGAAATTCGTGGTTTCAATGCCTTTAATCAAGCTAATTGTACTGCTTGTCATAGTGGTCCAATGTTTTCTGATTTTAAACTACATGATATTGGGGTTCCTGACAACCCAAAACTTACAGAAATAGATACAGGTGTTGACGGAAAGTATAGAACACCAACACTTCGTAATCTTTCCGAAACAGGGCCTTTTATGCATAATGGAATGTTTACAACTCTACCAGAAGCTGTTAGATTTTATAATCGATTTGAACGTAATGATGAACAGGCACAACAAGTAAACTTTAATGGCGATTTAATAGCTCCCATAGTTGCTTTTATTAAAACATTGGATGATCCTAATTTTGATAAAACTGTCCCTGAAAGTGTTCCTAGTGGATTGCCTGTTGGTGGAAATATCCAAGAATAACAAATAATATTTAAAAGTATTAAATCACACTTATGAAACAATTTCATTTCATACTTGCCTTTATAATATTACTTACTTCTTGCAAGGATAAAACAGAATATGTTCCCGTACAAGGCAAGTGGATTAAAGGCACAGAACAAGAACAAATGAAAATTATAGAAACTCAATTAAGAGGTTTAGATATGGCTATGGTAGAGATAGGGTATCGTTACCAAGAATTATATTGGGCTGGACAAGATGAACACTGGGAGTTTGCAAATTATCAACTTAAAAAAATTGAAAAAGCGCTCAAATTAGGATTACAACGTAGACCTAATAGAGCTAAAACAGCACAGCATTTTTTAAATTTTGTAATACCTGAAGTAAAAAAAACGATAAAGGCTAAAAATAAAGAAAACTTTAATGAAAAGTTTAATATGATGAGACAAAACTGTACTGCATGCCATGCTGCAGGAACAGAAGAAAGTTACCCAACATTTACAGTTCAAATACCTAATGACAGACAATCACCTATAAGAAGAGAACAATAATCTATTTTTAATAAAAACATCTCTATAAATTAAATCATAAAAATTATGACAATAAAAAACACGGTTTTTTTACTATTAATTTGCATTCCCTTTTTTTCTTGTGAAGTCAATGATGATATTTCGGCTATATCTGAATCGTTTGATAAAAAGAAAAAATTATACATCCCCCCTTTGATTGATTCTAAAATGCATCCAGAAGGGGTTCCTATCTCTATACAAAATGGAAACCATGAATTTTTTGACGGAATACCAAGCATCACAAAAGGTTATAATGGAAACTATCTAGGTCCTACTATTCGTATGTACCGAAATCAAGATACTCGTATGTTATTTACTAATAATATTGGAGAAGTAACTACAGTTCATGGACATGGGCTACATGTTGCTGGAGATAGAGATGGTGGACCACAAGCAAGAATAAACCCAGGAAGTACATGGGATGTTATTTTACCAATAAGGCAAGAAGCTTCTACAAATTGGTATCATCCTCATTTAATGGGCAAAACTGCAGAACAAGTTCATGCTGGACTTGCAGGGTTTTATATTATAGAAGATGATAATTCTCAATCCTTAAATATTCCTAAAGAATATGGGGTTGATGATATTCCTTTAGCAATTCAAGATAGGACATTTATTAATGGTCAAATGGTAACCTATCCAAAAGGTCAAATGGAAGATTTTTTTGAACCTACTTTAGTAGTTAATGGTACTATAGATCCATATGTTTCTGTTCCTAAAGGTAATGTTAGATTACGACTCCTTAATGCATCTAATGCTAGGTCATATGAATTTTTTATTAAAGGAAATAAGCCTTTTTATAAAATAGCTACTGAGGGTGGTTTTTTGGAAAAACCAGTTTCTTTAACACGTTTATCAATGGCTCCTGGAGAACGAAATGAAATAGTAGTTGATATGTCAAAAGGAAACGTTGAACTTATGGCTTATTATTTAAAGAAAAAATCGAAGCATGGTAGCCCTAGTGACCAAAAAAGTAGAGTACTTTATTTAAAAGTAGATAAATCTAAAAAGGCAAAAAATAAAAACTTGTCCCATTACTTAAATAAAATACATCCTCATAATGAAA
Source organism: Tenacibaculum sp. 190524A02b (assembly GCF_964036645.1). NCBI lineage: Bacteria > Pseudomonadati > Bacteroidota > Flavobacteriia > Flavobacteriales > Flavobacteriaceae > Tenacibaculum > Tenacibaculum vairaonense. The sequence goes on from NZ_OZ038525.1 coordinate 1,230,341, forward strand.
ATGATGTGATTAAAACTAGACATTTTGATTTGGAAGGAATGGAAATTAATGGAGTAAAAATGGACATGAATGTAATTAACGAAAGAGTAAAAAAAGGAGACTTAGAAAAATGGGTTATAAGCTCAGGACGTCATCCTTTCCATATGCATGGAACTTCTTTTTACATTCTTTCAATAAACGGAAGTCCACCTCTTCCTGAAGATCAAGGATGGAAAGATGTATAAAGAAAGAGGCTTAAAGATGTACTATAATATTCTATCTTTAAGCCTCTAAATTTTTAAGTAAAATTAATTACTTAATAATTACACTAAAAATCTCTATAAATTCGAGCCTCTCCTTCAATTGTATTAACAATTCCTCCATTGTCTACATAATCTCCTGCAAAATCTATAGATATATACTGACCTATTCCTCCTGGGCCTGGTGTTACAGCTACTAAATCAAAAGTTATAGCGTTAGCAAGTGTCATAGTTGCTGTTGGGTTTATGCCATTAACATGACTTAATGCCTCTATATGCATAGTATTAATACCTGTGCCAAAAGGATATCCTGTACCTATTGTTAAGGTATTTCCATATATATACGTTTTACCCGTACCGTTAGAAGCTGTTACTATTACTCCATTATTTCTTATAGCTCCAAAAGGTTGTAGTAAATCATATTGATAAGGGCCTGTTGTAGTATTTATACGGTATCTTATATACTCACTAGCTAATCCTCCACAAAGTACTATATTTTCAGTATTTGCTCCTGCATTTACTGTTGTCGTTGTTGTTAAACCTTGTGCCGTAGTTAAATCAACTCCATTAATAGTAATATTAGAAGGTAAAACACAACCAATACCTGTATGATTATAGGTTCCTGCTGTAACCATAATACCATTTATAAATTGTCCTGAAGAAGAAGAAAGAGTAACATAACCATTGGTTACTGGAGCACCAAAACAATCAGTCACAGTTCCTGATAATGTAAAAGTTTGAAGTGGATTTAAGGTAACGGGGATTGTTACACTTGTTGCTGTTGCAAATGGACCGAAAGATGGGTCGATATATAATAGATTTCCACAATCATCTAATATTCTAATCTCCATTGTTTGATTTTGAGGTACTTTACCACTTACACTACCACTTGCATTTGTATTGGCAAATCTTGTAAAGCCACTATAGGTAATTTCTACTCTTAACCCAGCTATAGGGTTTGTAGTTGCTGCATCAATTACGGTAGCATCAAAATTAACAACGGGAAAAGGAGCATCACAATTCCAGAATGAAAAATGTGACACTTCTGTTACATAATAATTCCCATTTCTTTCTGCAATAGCTTCTTCATACCAAACACCAGCGGTTTCATTAAAAGACCACATAGGTACTTGATTGGCTGCAGTAGTTATTTGATCTGGATGAATAGGCATGATTAATTTTGCTGGATTCATAATCTGCAATTTTTCTCCGGCACTTCCTCTTAACTCTACTTGAACCATACCATAAGTTCCTAAAGCTACTTGTTCAAAATTTTGTGTAATACCATACAAATCTCCAGGCATGCTGTTTGCTGTATCTGGATTAAGGGGGTCTAGATAATGAACACTCACAGCAACATCACCATTGTATACATTACCAGACTCATTTACAAATCCAGAATTAAAATGTATATAGCCTTCTCCTTTTTTAGTTCTAAAGCCTACTTTTCCTCCTTTTTTTGAATGTATACTTCCTGACTCTTTAAACCTGTATAGTTTAATAGTGAAGTTATTTTGATTGCCAACATCAAAATTAGGAACTATGACTCGTGAACCATCTATATATCCATTTGCAAAAGCGCGTATATATGCAAAATATTGCTGTACTTGTGCATTCGTAAAAGATACCATTCCATTTTCATCTGTTTCTTTTGATTGATTACCTATAACAACTTTTGCTCCTTCTATTGGTTGATTATTTTCATCTATTATTCTTCCTAAAAAATTAGATTTAACTTGTTTTCCATTATACTCTCTGATATATTGAATTAATTTTTCATCTATTTCGCTAAGTTTTGATCTTTTTTGCGAATCTTCTAGACTTGCTTTTTTAGCATGGTCTAACAGGTCAGTTTCTTGCTCGCATGCTGTCAAAGAAAAAACGATGACAGCTGCATACAGTAATTGTTTTAAAAAAGTTTGTTTCATGGTTAGATTATTTAAAGTTCCCCTACTCTTTTTTATTGGTTTTTCGGGATACACCAAGGTTTTATAGATGTTATTTTATAAATACACCTATTGGAAGTTTTTATGAATTAAAAAATAATGAACGCTATCTTTAATTAGAGTTTCATTATTGATGATTTATTTACAGTGTGTTTTACTGCTTTTTGTGAAAGTTCAGATAACTCTTTAATTAATTAAATTTTGAAGTGTAAAATTCACAATTAAAGTAGTTGTTCGGTTGGGCTTAGTATTTCTTTATGAATCAAAAATGTATTAAAAGTAGGTATAAATTAATCTATTTTCGTTACATATTATTTATTATAAAGGTATAAAAATTTAAAATACAAACATTTACATAATTAAAAAAATAATTCTACAATGAACTATTTTTTAAGTTTTAGGAAATTAATATTGTATTATTTATTATACCACTCTATGGAGTTTTTATAGAAAATATTTTCTTGTTCACTTACTGTAAAGTTATCTCTAATAATCTTAATATCTTTAAATGAAAAAGGGTACTTTGCTCTTGTAGATGGTAAATCTGTTCCAAACATTAGTGCTTTAGGATTTATATTGTATATTTTATTAAGAACTGGTAATGGATTAAAGTTTAATCGTCCAAATCCAGTTGCTTTAACTTTTACTCCTTTTTCTACCCAAAAATATAAACTTGAAAGTCCTTCTTTTGAAAGCCCTAAATGATCAATTGAAAACTTATGTATATTTTTTAATGTTGAATTTAACTGTTTTAAGTTTTTACTATCAACATATAATTCTGTATGCCAATTATACTTATCTAATAAACTATTTGATAGCTTTATTAATTCTTTTAACTTAGTAGAATCACCTCGTTTAAGATTAATCCTAACAGCGACTATATTAGAACTGTTTAATCTTTTTATTTCTTTTGAACTTATATCAATAGGAATATTGGCTACACCATAAAAATTATTACCAAGTAATTTAAGTGAATTTACTAAATATTCTTGATCAAATTTTTGAAAAGAGCCGGATACTATTGCACCTCCAACAATATTTATTTTATTAACTCTATCTTGATAATCTTGAATAGTAAAACTTTCTGGTAAGAATCCATTATTTTCAAAAAGTGGGTATTTAGGGTCAATTATATGAAAGTGTGAATCAAATATTTTCATTAAGATCTTTTATAAACATTTCGTATCGTTGTTCATTAAGAGGTTTTCCAAATGCTTGTGATTTTTTAGACTCTGATAATTTAAAACCGTTTCTTGTATAAAGAGAAGCAGCTGTAAATAATTCATGGGTAGTCCATAAATAGGCAGACTTATATTCTTTTTCTTTTAAGAAGTTCATAAACAACTTCATTAATTTTTTACCTAATCCTACTCCTCTATATTCTGGTTCTAGGTAAAAATATCGTAATTGAGCTGCTTTATTTTCTCTATGCATTAATAAAATGAATCCTACTATTTTACCTTCATGTTCACATATCCAAACTCTATCTAGATCAGGATCATAATTTGAGTAAAATTCATGCAAACCAGCTCCTACATAAGTTTCAAAAGAAACTCCATAACCATATTCTTCCTCATAAAGTTTTCCGTGTCTATGAACAACATAACCTAAATCTCCAGGTTTAATATTTGTTCTAATTATAATATCATTTAAATCCATCTTTACCTAATAAGTTTTTTATTTTTTCTAACATTAATATTAATTCATTTTGTTCATTTTCATTTAAATGTTTAACCACATTTTCCATAGCTCTTGATGAACGATCATTTAACTCTAAGAAAACTTTTACTCCATTTTCTGAAAGCTTAAGTGATGAAACTCTATTATCTTTTTTAGACTTAGTTTTTATTATTAGATTTTGATTTACTAGTTTCTTTATTAACCGACTTAGATAACCTTCATCTACCTGAATTATTTCTTTAATTTTCCTAGCTGTAATATTAGGAGTATGATAAATTTCATACATTACTCTTACTTCTGAAAGTGAATATTTACTATCCAAAATATGATTATTTGTTAACCCTATAACTTTAGTATAATACCGGTTAAACTCCCTAAACTTTAAAATTAGATCGTGTTTCATATTACAAATACACGTAAAATACTTGACAAAAGCAAGCATTTTACATTGTAATGCAAATCATATAGAAAAACTATTGAAAGATTTCTTAAAGTTTATATCAAAAAAAATTAACCGGGTTCCATAAAAAAAGCCTCGATAACCTACTTGTTAACGAGAAGTAAATTTATATAAAGTGTTTAAAATTGGAGAAATTTATTTTATAACTTGTTATTCAACATAAATATAAAGTTTGAAGCCAACAAAGAAACAATCATCTAAATTATAAACAATTACATAATTAAAAAAATAGTTGTATGCTAGAGTATTTTAATACTTCTAATTATATTTTAGCCAATTTAGTAGCAGCAGACAGTAATGTTTCATCTGTTTTTGCAAAGCAAAACCGTAACATTTTTTTATCATTAGCATCTTTGTAAAATACTGAGATAGGAATGGATGCAATACCATGTTCAGTTATTAATTCTTTAGCAAATTCTACATCATTTTTATTACTAATACTCTTATAACTTACTATTTGAAAATAGGTTCCTTCTGATGGTAATACCTCAAATCGACTTTTCCTTAACAAATCTTGAAACAACCTTCTTTTACTGTCATACATTGTAGCTATTTCATTGAAGTCTACCAAATCTAAATACTCAGAAATTACATACTGTGCTGTACTTGTTATACTGTATATTAAAAACTGATGTACTTTTTTAATTTCTTTCATCAAAAACTTTGGAGCTACTAAATAGCCTACTTTCCAACCAGTAACATGTAATGACTTTCCAAAGGAAGATACTATAATCGTTTTATCCACTAATTTAGGTCTAGTATTTACAGAAATATGCGGATGTTTAAAAGAAATATACTCGTATACTTCATCACTTAATAATAAAATTTGAGGATATTTATCTAATATAATTTCTAAATCTTCAAAATCTTTTTCATTCCAAATTTTCCCTGTAGGGTTATGGGGATTATTAATAATTATCAGTTTTGTTTTTGTAGTGATTGCTGATGCTATTCTATTAAAGTTTGGAGAATAATCATCATTCAAAGAAATACGTACAGGCTTTCCTCCTGCTACTAAAACTGAAGGCTCATAGCTATCATAACTTGGATCTAAAATAATAACTTCATCTTCATTTCCTACTAAAGCATTTATCGCAGTATATATTCCTTGTGTAGCTCCAGAAGTTATCAATAATTCCGAATTTATATTCAATTTTCTTTGATAGTATTTCTGTGTAAGCAAAGCTATTTTTTCTAATAAAGAAGATACACCAATCATTGGTGGATATTGATGGATATTAGTAGTTAATAACCTTTTTGATATGTCTAGTAAACGTCCATCTACTGGGAAATTTGGAAATCCTTGTGATAAATTAATTGCATTGTGCTCATTGGCTAATTGAGACATTACAGAAAAAATACTTGTTGTAGTGTTTGGTAATTTTGACATGTTTAATAAAATCAATTACTACGAAAATAAGGTATTACTTATTATTTATAAAAGAAATTATAGCAATATATTATCTAACTAATTTTGCTTTAATTTTTTTAAAGCATTAGAGGAACTTTCACACCAATCACAGTTTTTAGTAGGCGCTAACTCCAAAGCTTTTAAATAACTTTCTTTAGCTCTTTCTTTTTGTTTATTTTTAATATATGCTTCCCCTAAAGAATCCCAAATATTTCCATTAGCAGGAAATAATACAGTGTTTAATTTAAATAAAGCAATAGCCCATTTAGTACTTTCTTTTGATTTTATAAGTTCCTGATTCAATACTAAGTAGCCAATATCATTTAGTTTATTAGCATTTCTGATTTGAGAACGATAGTTTTTGGTAATCATGCTAATTAAAGTATTCACTTTATTTACATTGTTATTTTTTATAAAATCCTGAATTAAGAAATGAAGATTCTTTTTTATTGGGTTTGGAATGTATTTTTTATCAAGTATCATTTTTTGAATTGGCCAGGCTACTTCGACTTCCCTACTACTTGCATTAGTAAATAAAATGATAACAATATCTTCTTTTGGCAGCCATATAAATTCATGGAAAAAAACTCGATTTCCTCCATTATGACTTATAATTTTTGTTCCTTTTTTTGATGTATTTATGGCCCAACCATAAGCATAATAACTAGATTTGTCTTTAACTTCTGCAATATACGGGGTGGTTAATTTCTGAAATAAATCTTTAGTTAAAATTTTGTTTGCTTTAAGTGCCTTATACCATTTATACATATCTTCCGTAGTAGCGTGAATTCCTCCGTTTCCTTTCAAATTCCACGAAATTTTTTGATGTTTTTTAAATCTTGCTATTAACGTTCCTAAACTAAATATATTATAGGCATATCCAGAAGCAATAGTGTGTTTGGACCAATCAGGTATAAAATATCCTGTATTCTTCATTCCTGCTGGTTGAAACAAATATTCATTTAAAAAACTCTCATATTCCATTTCCGAAACTATTTCAATAATTCTCGCTAAAATGCTATAACCTGCATTGGAGTATTTATAATTACTACCAGGTGTAAATAACAGTTTTTGAGTAAATAAAGAGCTAAAGTATTTTTCTGTTGGTATGTAATCAAAATCACCTTTTCCTACTCCATTTTTGAATCCTGAAGAATGTGTTAGTAATTGATGAATGGTAATATTTTTCTTATCATTAGGTAGATTTGGAAAGAATTTATTTATAGAGTCTTCTACTTTTAGCTTGTTTAACATTACTAATTTTAAAATGGCTGTGGCTGTAAATTGTTTGGTTACGGAACCAATAGTAGAAACAGTAGTAGTTTGATAAGGTGTATTGGTTTCTTTATTAGACAGTCCATAGGCTTTATGAAGTATTATTTTCTCTTTCTGAGATACTAATACAACTCCTGAAAAGCCTTGTGAAACTCCTTTAGTTAAATAGGTATCTATTTTTTGTTTTAATACGATATCATCTTGATCAAGTTGTGCATATGTTGTTGAAAAGGTTGTAAAAAGAATACAAACTAATATGTGGTTAATTATTTTCATTGTTTAAGGTTTTGTTATTAAAGTTTGGACGTGTTTTTCTAGGTTTCATGCAAATGAAACTTTTCTATATTCAGTTTAAAAGTTGTTCAAAGGTTAGTTATTGAAGCGATTTAAATAAAGAGAGTGTAATAAAAAAGCAGCAGAAATACTTATAGCCATAATTCCTATAGAATGAATACCTAAAGGTAAAAACAAGCCACTAATAAACAGACCGACTCCAGTTGCTACAAGTACTAAAAACCATTTAACACTTGTATGTTTAGTGCTTTGTGCATCATTTTGTAACATGGAAGTTATTACTTCCTCTGAAATTCCTTTGTCTAACATTTTGTTTTTTAGTTTATGATCTAAAATATTCTTTAAAACAGTCATGATAAAAGACAAGAAAATAACAATCAGAAAAATAATGACAATGATTTTATATACATCTGGATCTATATAAGTACTATTAGTAATAAATAATGTTTTCATATTTTAAATTTTTAAGTGATATTTAATTAGACCGTTTGTTAAATAAAATGTTGCAGTTAAAACTTAAAAAGTTAGCTTTCTTTTAAAGGTTTGTAGCATTTCTATAGTTGATAAAATAGTTATGAAAAAAACAATACTTATGATGAAGTAACTGCTATAATTTTCAATTATATTAATATTACTTATAGTATGAATTAAAATGGCTAAAACTCCTATTGCTAATAAAACTAAGGCACTATTATTAACAGAAATAAAAGGTTTTGATTGTTTTTTTTCTGGTAGTTGTTCCAATATTTGTGATGCAATATCAAAATCTAAGCTTGGTTTAGTTAATTCTTTTAAATCATTTGATAAATACTTATACTCATTAACCAAACTTTTACAATGTTCACAGGAATTTATATGTGTAATTATAGTTTTATCACAATTATCCAAATCAAATACATATTGCTGAATTTGTATCTCGTTCACATGTTCTGTACTCATAAGTCGTCTTTTTTATAGGTATTTAATAAATCATTACGTAGCTTTTTCCTAGCTCTGTATAAATAGCTTTTTAAAGTCCCCTCTGGTAAGCTTGTTATTTTGGAAATCTCTTCATAACTTAATTCTTCATTATGAAAAAGAGTTATTAAAGTTTTATACGCTGGGGGTAATTTATCTATAGCTTCTTGTAAAATATTCAAACGCTCTTTTTTAAAAAGATATTGATCTGTTTCATTATAATTATGATTACTTTTAATATTAATTATGCTCCAAGACTCATTTCCCTCTTTATCAAAAACTTTTATTGTTGGTATTCTTTTTTTCTCTAAAAAATTCAAGCAAGTGTTATAAGCAATGGTGCCAATCCAAGTTGAGAGTTTACTTTTATATTTAAAATGAGACAATTTATGATATACTTTCAAATAAATCTCTTGTATTAAATCTTCTCTATCCAACGAGTTGTCAATCATTTTATAAACAATTTGTATTACTAACCCTTGCGTATTAGTTATGATTTGTTTAAAGGCTTTATTATTTCCTTTTAATACTAAATCAATCAAATGTTTATCTTTTGAATTCACTTTTTTTTATAATAACTAGAAGCATTAGACCGAGTTCTTTTAAAAAGGTTGCATCCAAATTAAAAAATAATATAAATAGTAAATATATCACCTATTAAAATTGTGAATCATTAAATAAAAAACACCTGATACATATTATATCAAGTGTTTAAATTTATAATAAGAGTTTTTGAAACTTAAAATAAGTTAATCTAAAAATTTAGTTCCTAACATCGCTGAAGCTTCCATAACAATCATTTTGGCAGACTCGTCTTCTGTTCTTACTAAATGCCTCAGAGTACTTAACCTATTCATAGGGACTGTAACAAAAATCATATACTTGTCTGTTGTTAAACTAAGATTATTTCCTTTCATTAAGGTACCATTTACACCAATTCTTTCATTTATCAGTAAACCGAGTTCTTCTAAATTATTTGGTGAAGAGATATGAACAATTCTTCCATTTGGACGACCTGTTAAAACAACATCAATCATTTTTGTAGTAATAAAAATACTTATCATACTCCATAAAGCTAATTCTATATTGTTAAATACTATTGCTGTAGCAACAATCACCATAGAGTCTAATATAAGAATTACAGTTCCTGTTTTTAACGATGTTTTTGAAGTTATAATACGAGCAATTATGGTTCCTCCTCCAGCAGAACCTCCTCCTTTAAATATAAAACCTATTCCGGCTCCAACCGCAACTCCTCCATATAAAGTAGCTAATAGAGGTTCATTACTTAAAGCTTTTAATTGAATTAATTCTCCAAGTATATCTACAAATAAACTAATTGCTATAATGGCAATTGTACTTTTTATTGCAAAATACTTTCCTAAATACTTAATACTTATTACCAACAAAGGAATATTTATTGAGGCAAATAAAATACCTATTGATATTTTAAAAAGCTTATTAAAAATAATAGCTAAACCTCCTGTTCCCCCCATGGCTATATTATTAGGACTTAAAAAAGTCACGACTCCAAACGCCATAAGAATACAACCTATAGTTATAAATGTATAGTTTAAAAGTTCTTTTTTCATTTTGTTTCTTTATAAATGCAAAGTTATACTATTCATTCTACTTATTAATATATTAAGTATTAACTATACTTTATACTATTTTTACGGTGATTCTTTTTTATATTAGATTATTACTACCTATTTATATAAATCCATCCTTTTTTAACTTCAGACCCATCTCCTAAATCTAAAATATAAAAATAAGTTCCTACTGGTAATTTTATCTCTTCTTCTAAAGTAGCTCTTCCTGTTGATATTCCATCCCATGAGTTATCATACCCTACTTTTTTGTATACAGTATTTCCCCATCTATTGAATATTTCTAAAGTATTTTTAGGGTAGTTTTTTATACAATTTATTATAAAAACGTCATTATGGTCATCATTATTAGGAGTAAACTGATTAAAAACAATTAAGCAACCTAAATCCGTTACTGTTGGATCGTCTTTTATATTACCATCTGTATCATCACCATCATCACTTATATCTTCTACTAATTCACCACTCGAGTCTTGCCCTACAGCAATTACAGTATTTCTTACTCCTCCAGTATTAATTACTTCTTTTGTAATGATAAAACTAGCTTTATATATAGCTGCTTCTCCCATTAATAAAGTGCCTTCAGGGCTCCCATAATCAGCTCCATCAAAACGTACACCTTCTGTTAACTCTAATGGGTTTCCATCTATATCTGTAAAAATATCAGACAAGGATATATTCATAATAGTTGATGTCCCTATATTTTCCACCTTTATAGTATATTCTATTATATCGCCTACTTCTTTATCCGTTAAACTAGCTGTTTTAGTTACTTCTATAGCACTAATACACTTTATGTTAGAAGTAATTGGTTCTGAGATACTACTAGGTACAAAATCACAAGGATCAAATGGACTAGTATCATCCATTACTTCATTACTATTTAAAACACCGTCTCCATCACAATCTTGTTGAGCCCATATCAAATAGTTTGGATTATTTATGTCAGGAACCGTTTTAATAGAAACCGAACACGGGTCATTAGGGTTAGTTTCATTTACTATCTCATCCCCATTAATTTCATTATCTCCATCACAATCACTAAGCTGCCATATAGTATTCTGAGTATCAGGCTTTGGTTTTCCAGTGAATGAACATGAGTTATTTGGATTACTTATACTTGTTGGAACACCTATTGTTAACGGATCATCTAATCCAGTTGTCTCCTCACAATCTGTTAAGCCATCTCCATCAGTATCTAAACTTCCTCTTAAAGTAATTTTGACTGATATAGCTGGACTTAAACAACCAGTATCTATATTCTTTGATACTACATAATATGTTCCTTCCTCTAAAAATTCTACCGTGTCAAGTATTTTTGTCAAAGCTGAATCTTTAAACCAAATTACCGTATTAGAAATAGTTGGAACTAAATCATTTCCTGTTGGGGTTTCTATTGAACAAAACAATTGTTCAGATACATTTGGAGGAATTGGCGTACTTAAGTCTTGAGTGACTACAACCGTATCACTAGATATACAACCAGTAATCGTATTAGTAACTGTTAAGGTATATGTACCTGGAGCACTTATTACTGGGCTCAGTGTTGTTGCGCCACTGTCTATGGCACCGCCTGTCCATACATAACTAACATCGGTAGTGGTGGAACCTGTTCCATCTAAGGTTAATGTTGAGGTATCACAGTCTAAAACACCAGGTGCTACCCCTGCCTCGGCTGTGGGAGTGCTTAGGTCTTGAGTGATTACAACCGTATCACTAGATATACAACCAGTAATCGTATTAGTAACTGTTAAGGTATATGTACCTGGAGCGCTGATTACTGGGCTCAGTGTTGTTGCGCCGCTGTCTATGGTACCTCCTGTCCATACATAACTAACATCGGTAGTGGTGGAACCTGTTCCATCTAAGGTTAATGTTGAGGTATCACAGTCTAAAACACCAGGTGCTACCCCTGCCTCGGCTGTGGGTGTACTTAGATCTTGAGTGATTACAACCGTATCACTAGATATACAACCAGTAATTGTATTAGTAACTGTTAAGGTATATGTACCTGGAGCGCTGATTACTGGGCTCAGTGTTGTTGCGCCGCTGTCTATGGTACCGCCTGTCCATAAGTAATTAACATCGGTAGTGGTGGAACCTGTTCCATCTAAGGTTAATGTTGAGGTATCACAGTCTAAAACACCAGGTGCTACCCCTGCCTCGGCTGTGGGTGTACTTAGATCTTGAGTGATTACAACCGTATCACTAGATATACAACCAGTAATTGTATTAGTAACTGTTAAGGTATATGTACCTGGAGCGCTGATTACTGGGCTCAGTGTTGTTGCGCCGCTGTCTATGGTACCGCCTGTCCATAAGTAATTAACATCGGTAGTGGTGGAACCTGTTCCATCTAAGGTTAATGTTGAGGTATCACAGTCTAAAACACCAGGTGCTACCCCTGCCTCGGCTGTGGGAGTGCTTAGGTCTTGAGTGATTACAACCGTATCACTAGATATACAACCAGTAATCGTATTAGTAACTGTTAAGGTATATGTACCTGGAGCACTTATTACTGGGCTCAGTGTTGTTGCGCCACTGTCTATGGCACCGCCAGTCCATACATAACTAACATCGGTAGTGGTGGAACCTGTTCCATCTAAGGTTAATGTTAAGGTATCACAGTCTAAAACACCAGGTGCTACCCCTGCCTCGGCTGTGGGTGTACTTAGATCTTGAGTGATTACAACCGTATCACTAGATATACAACCAGTAATCGTATTTGTAACTGTTAAGGTATATGTACCTGGAGCGCTGATTACTGGGCTCAGTGTTGTTGCGCCACTGTCTATGGTACCGCCTGTCCATACATAACTAACATTGGTAGTGGTGGAACCTGTTCCATCTAAGGTTAATGTTAAGGTATCACAGTCTAAAACACCAGGTGCTACCCCTGCCTCGGCTGTGGGTGTACTTAGATCTTGAGTGATTACAACTGTATCACTAGATATACAACCAGTAATCGTATTTGTAACTGTTAAGGTATATGTACCTGGAGCACTTATTACTGGGCTCAGTGTTGTTGCACCACTGTCTATGGTACCACCTGTCCATAAGTAATTAACATCGGTAGTGGTGGAACCTGTTCCATCTAAAGTTAATGTTAAGGTATCACAGTCTAAAACACCAGGTGCTACCCCTGCCTCAGCTGTGGGGGTACTTAGGTCTTGAGTGATTACAACCGTATCACTAGATATACAACCAGTAATCGTATTTGTAATTGTTAAGGTATATGTACCTGGAGCACTTATTACTGGGCTCAGTGTTGTTGCGCCGCTGTCTATGGTACCGCCTGTCCATACATAACTAACATCGGTAGTGGTGGAACCTGTTCCATCTAAAGTTAATGTTAAGGTATCACAGTCTAAAACACCAGGTGCTACCCCTGCCTCAGCTGTGGGGGTACTTAGATCTTGAGTGATTACAACCGTATCACTAGATATACAACCAGTAATTGTATTAGTAACTGTTAAGGTATATGTACCTGGAGCGCTTATTACTGGGCTCAGTGTTGTTGCGCCGCTGTCTATGGTACCTCCTGTCCATACATAACTAACATCGGTAGTGGTGGAACCTGTTCCATCTAAGGTTAATGTTAAGGTATCACAGTCTAAAACACCTGGTGCTACCCCTGCCTCAGCTGTGGGTGTACTTAGGTCTTGAGTGATTACAACCGTATCACTAGATATACAACCAGTAATCGTATTTGTAACTGTTAAGGTATATGTACCTGGAGCGCTTATTACTGGGCTCAGTGTTGTTGCGCCACTGTCTATGGTACCTCCTGTCCATACATAACTAACATCGGTAGTGGTGGAACCTGTTCCATCTAAGGTTAATGTTAAGGTATCACAGTCTAAAACACCAGGTGCTACCCCTGCCTCAGCTGTGGGGGTACTTAGGTCTTGAGTGATTACAACCGTATCACTAGATATACAACCAATAATCGTATTTGTAACTGTTAAGGTATATATACCTGGAGCGCTTATTACTGGGCTCAGTGTTGTTGCGCCACTGTCTATGGTACCTCCTGTCCATAAGTAATTAACATCGGTAGTGGTGGAACCTATTCCATCTAAGGTTAATGTTAAGGTATCACAGTCTAAAACACCTGGTGCTACCCCTGCCTCGGCTGTGGGTGTACTTAGGTCTTGAGTGATTACAACCGTATCACTAGATATACAACCAGTAATCGTATTTATAACTGTTAAGGTATATGTACCTGGAGCGCTTATTACTGGGCTCAGTGTTGTTGCGCCACTGTCTATGGTACCTCCTGTCCATACATAACTAACATCGGTAGTGGTGGAACCTGTTCCATCTAAGGTTAATGTTAAGGTATCACAGTCTAAAACACCTGGTGCTACCCCTGCCTCGGCTGTGGGGGTACTTAGGTCTTGAGTGATTACAACCGTATCACTAGATATACAACCAGTAATTGTATTAGTAACTGTTAAGGTATATGTACCTGGAGCGCTGATTACTGGGCTCAGTGTTGTTGCGCCGCTGTCTATGGTACCGCCTGTCCATAAGTAATTAACATCGGTAGTGGTGGAACCTGTTCCATCTAAGGTTAATGTTGAGGTATCACAGTCTAAAACACCAGGTGCTACCCCTGCCTCGGCTGTGGGTGTACTTAGATCTTGAGTGATTACAACCGTATCACTAGATATACAACCAGTAATTGTATTAGTAACTGTTAAGGTATATGTACCTGGAGCGCTGATTACTGGGCTCAGTGTTGTTGCGCCGCTGTCTATGGTACCGCCTGTCCATAAGTAATTAACATCGGTAGTGGTGGAACCTGTTCCATCTAAGGTTAATGTTGAGGTATCACAGTCTAAAACACCAGGTGCTACCCCTGCCTCGGCTGTGGGAGTGCTTAGGTCTTGAGTGATTACAACCGTATCACTAGATATACAACCAGTAATCGTATTAGTAACTGTTAAGGTATATGTACCTGGAGCACTTATTACTGGGCTCAGTGTTGTTGCGCCACTGTCTATGGCACCGCCAGTCCATACATAACTAACATCGGTAGTGGTGGAACCTGTTCCATCTAAGGTTAATGTTAAGGTATCACAGTCTAAAACACCAGGTGCTACCCCTGCCTCGGCTGTGGGTGTACTTAGATCTTGAGTGATTACAACCGTATCACTAGATATACAACCAGTAATCGTATTTGTAACTGTTAAGGTATATGTACCTGGAGCGCTGATTACTGGGCTCAGTGTTGTTGCGCCACTGTCTATGGTACCGCCTGTCCATACATAACTAACATTGGTAGTGGTGGAACCTGTTCCATCTAAGGTTAATGTTAAGGTATCACAGTCTAAAACACCAGGTGCTACCCCTGCCTCGGCTGTGGGTGTACTTAGATCTTGAGTGATTACAACTGTATCACTAGATATACAACCAGTAATCGTATTTGTAACTGTTAAGGTATATGTACCTGGAGCACTTATTACTGGGCTCAGTGTTGTTGCACCACTGTCTATGGTACCACCTGTCCATAAGTAATTAACATCGGTAGTGGTGGAACCTGTTCCATCTAAAGTTAATGTTAAGGTATCACAGTCTAAAACACCAGGTGCTACCCCTGCCTCAGCTGTGGGGGTACTTAGGTCTTGAGTGATTACAACCGTATCACTAGATATACAACCAGTAATCGTATTTGTAATTGTTAAGGTATATGTACCTGGAGCACTTATTACTGGGCTCAGTGTTGTTGCGCCGCTGTCTATGGTACCGCCTGTCCATACATAACTAACATCGGTAGTGGTGGAACCTGTTCCATCTAAAGTTAATGTTAAGGTATCACAGTCTAAAACACCAGGTGCTACCCCTGCCTCAGCTGTGGGGGTACTTAGATCTTGAGTGATTACAACCGTATCACTAGATATACAACCAGTAATTGTATTAGTAACTGTTAAGGTATATGTACCTGGAGCGCTTATTACTGGGCTCAGTGTTGTTGCGCCGCTGTCTATGGTACCTCCTGTCCATACATAACTAACATCGGTAGTGGTGGAACCTGTTCCATCTAAGGTTAATGTTAAGGTATCACAGTCTAAAACACCTGGTGCTACCCCTGCCTCAGCTGTGGGTGTACTTAGGTCTTGAGTGATTACAACCGTATCACTAGATATACAACCAGTAATCGTATTTGTAACTGTTAAGGTATATGTACCTGGAGCGCTTATTACTGGGCTCAGTGTTGTTGCGCCACTGTCTATGGTACCTCCTGTCCATACATAACTAACATCGGTAGTGGTGGAACCTGTTCCATCTAAGGTTAATGTTAAGGTATCACAGTCTAAAACACCAGGTGCTACCCCTGCCTCAGCTGTGGGGGTACTTAGGTCTTGAGTGATTACAACCGTATCACTAGATATACAACCAATAATCGTATTTGTAACTGTTAAGGTATATATACCTGGAGCGCTTATTACTGGGCTCAGTGTTGTTGCGCCACTGTCTATGGTACCTCCTGTCCATAAGTAATTAACATCGGTAGTGGTGGAACCTATTCCATCTAAGGTTAATGTTAAGGTATCACAGTCTAAAACACCTGGTGCTACCCCTGCCTCGGCTGTGGGTGTACTTAGGTCTTGAGTGATTACAACCGTATCACTAGATATACAACCAGTAATCGTATTTATAACTGTTAAGGTATATGTACCTGGAGCGCTTATTACTGGGCTCAGTGTTGTTGCGCCACTGTCTATGGTACCTCCTGTCCATACATAACTAACATCGGTAGTGGTGGAACCTGTTCCATCTAAGGTTAATGTTAAGGTATCACAGTCTAAAACACCTGGTGCTACCCCTGCCTCGGCTGTGGGGGTACTTAGGTCTTGAGTGATTACAACCGTATCACTAGATATACAACCAGTAATCGTATTTGTAACTGTTAAGGTATATGTACCTGGAGCGCTTATTACTGGGCTCAGTGTTGTTGCGCCGCTATCTATGGTACCTCCTGTCCATACATAACTAACATCGGTAGTGGTGGAACCTGTTCCATCTAAGGTTAATGTTGAGGTATCACAGTCTAAAACACCTGGTGCTACCCCTGCCTCGGCTGTGGGTGTACTTAGATCTTGAGTGATTACAACCGTATCACTAGATATACAACCAGTAATTGTATTAGTAACTGTTAAGGTATATGTACCTGGAGCGCTTATTACTGGGCTCAGTGTTGTTGCGCCGCTGTCTATGGTACCGCCTGTCCATAAGTAATTAACATCGGTAGTGGTGGAACCTGTTCCATCTAAGGTTAATGTTGAGGTATCACAGTCTAAAACACCAGGTGCTACCCCTGCCTCGGCTGTGGGTGTACTTAGATCTTGAGTGATTACAACCGTATCACTAGATATACAACCAGTAATTGTATTAGTAACTGTTAAGGTATATGTACCTGGAGCGCTGATTACTGGGCTCAGTGTTGTTGCGCCGCTGTCTATGGTACCTCCTGTCCATACATAACTAACATCGGTAGTGGTGGAACCTGTTCCATCTAAGGTTAATGTTAAGGTATCACAGTCTAAAACACCAGGTGCTACCCCTGCCTCGGCTGTAGGTGTACTTAGGTCTTGAGTGATTACAACCGTATCACTAGACACACAACCAGTAATCGTATTAGTAACTGTTAAGGTATATGTACCTGGAGCACTTATTACTGGGCTCAGTGTTGTTGCGCCACTGTCTATGGTACCGCCTGTCCATACATAACTAACATCGGTAGTGGTGGAACCTGTTCCATCTAAGGTTAATGTTAAGGTATCACAGTCTAAAACACCAGGTGCTACCCCTGCCTCGGCTGTAGGTGTACTTAGGTCTTGAGTGATTACAACCGTATCACTAGATATACAACCAGTAATCGTATTTGTAACTGTTAAGGTATATGTACCTGGAGCACTTATTACTGGGCTCAGTGTTGTTGCGCCACTGTCTATGGCACCGCCTGTCCATACATAACTAACATCGGTAGTGGTGGAACCTGTTCCATCTAAGGTTAATGTTAAGGTATCACAGTCTAAAACACCAGGTGCTACCCCTGCCTCGGCTGTAGGTGTACTTAGGTCTTGAGTGATTACAACCGTATCACTAGATATACAACCAGTAATCGTATTTGTAACTGTTAAGGTATACGTACCTGGAGCGCTTATTACTGGGCTCAGTGTTGTTGCGCCGCTGTCTATGGTACCTCCTGTCCATACATAACTAACATCAGTAGTCGTTGAACCTGTTCCATCTAAAGTAAGTGTTAAGGTATCACAGTCTAAAACACCTGGTGCTACGCCTGCTTCGGCAGTTGGTGTGCTTAGATCTTGGGTAATCACAACCGTATCACTTGACATGCATCCGGTAGTGGTATTTGTTACCGTTAAAGTATACGTACCTGGAACGCTAATTACTGGGCTCAGTGTTGTTGCGCCGCTGTCTATGGTACCACCTGTCCATACATAACTAACATCAGTAGTCGTTGAACCTGTTCCATCTAAGATTAATGTTAAGGTATCACAGTCTAAAACACCAGGTGCTACCCCTGCTTCGGCAGTTGGTGTTCTTAGATCTTGGGTAATCACAACCGTATCACTTGACATGCATCCGGTAGTGGTATTTGTTACCGTTAAAGTATACGTACCTGGAGCGCTTATTACTGGACTTAGTGTTGTTGCGCCGCTGTCTATGGTACCTCCTGTCCATACATAACTAACATCAGTAGTCGTTGAACCTGTTCCGTCTAAAGTAAGTGTTAAGGTATCACAATCTAAAACACCTGGTGCTACACCTGCTTCGGCAGTTGGTGTGCTTAGATCTTGGGTGATTACAACCGTATCACTTGACATGCATCCGGTAGTGGTATTTGTTACCGTTAAAGTATACGTACCTGGAGCGCTAATTACTGGACTCAGTGTTGTTGCGCCGCTGTCTATGGTACCTCCTGTCCATACATAACTAACATCGGTAGTGGTTGAACCTGTTCCGTCTAAAGTAAGTGTTAAGGTATCACAATCTAAAACACCTGGTGCTACGCCTGCTTCAGCTGTAGGTGTACTTAGGTCTTGAGTGATTACAACCGTATCACTAGATATACAACCAGTAATCGTATTTGTAACTGTTAAGGTATACGTACCTGGAGCGCTTATTACTGGGCTCAGTGTTGTTGCGCCGCTGTCTATGCTACCGCCTGTCCATAAGTAATTAACATCGGTAGTGGTGGAACCTATTCCATTTAAGGTTAATGTTAAGGTATCACAGTCTAAAACACCAGGTGCTACCCCTGCCTCGGCTGTAGGTGTACTTAGGTCTTGAGTGATTACAACCGTATCACTAGATATACAACCAGTAATCGTATTAGTAACTGTTAAGGTATATGTACCTGGAGCGCTGATTACTGGGCTCAGTGTTGTTGCGCCGCTGTCTATGGTACCTCCTGTCCATACATAACTAACATCGGTAGTCGTTGAACCTGTTCCATCTAAGGTTAATGTTAAGGTATCACAGTCTAAAACACCAGGTGCTACCCCTGCTTCGGCAGTTGGTGTGCTTAGATCTTGAGTGATTACAACCGTATCACTAGATATACAACCAGTAATCGTATTAGTAACTGTTAAGGTATACGTACCTGGAGCGCTGATTACTGGGCTCAGTGTTGTTGCGCCGCTGTCTATGGTACCACCTGTCCATACATAACTAACATCAGTAGTCGTTGAACCTGTTCCGTCTAAAGTAAGTGTTAAGGTATCACAATCTAAAACACCAGGTGCTACACCTGCTTCGGCAGTTGGTGTGCTTAGATCTTGAGTGATTACAACCGTATCACTAGATATACAACCAGTAATCGTATTTGTAACTGTTAAGGTATACGTACCTGGAGCGCTTATTACTGGGCTCAGTGTTGTTGCGCCGCTGTCTATGCTACCGCCTGTCCATAAGTAATTAACATCGGTAGTGGTGGAACCTATTCCATTTAAGGTTAATGTTAAGGTATCACAGTCTAAAACACCAGGTGCTACCCCTGCCTCGGCTGTAGGTGTACTTAGGTCTTGAGTGATTACAACCGTATCACTAGATATACAACCAGTAATCGTATTTGTAACTGTTAAGGTATATGTACCTGGAACGCTTATTACTGGGCTCAGTGTTGTTGCGCCGCTGTCTATGGTACCGCCTGTCCATAAGTAATTAACATCGGTAGTGGTGGAACCTATTCCATTTAAGGTTAATGTTAAGGTATCACAGTCTAAAACACCAGGTGCTACCCCTGCCTCGGCTGTGGGGGTACTTAGGTCTTGGGTGATTACAACCGTATCACTAGATATACAACCAGTAATCGTATTTGTAACTGTTAAGGTATATGTACCTGGAGCGCTAATTACTGGGCTCAGTGTTGTTGCGCCACTGTCTATGGCACCGCCTGTCCATACATAACTAACATCGGTAGTGGTGGAACCTGTTCCATCTAAGGTTAATGTTGAGGTATCACAGTCTAAAACACCAGGTGCTACCCCTGCCTCGGCTGTGGGAGTGTTTAGGTCTTGAGTGATTACAACCGTATCACTAGATATACAACCAGTAATCGTATTAGTAACTGTTAAGGTATATGTACCTGGAGCGCTGATTACTGGGCTCAGTGTTGTTGCGCCGCTGTCTATGGTACCTCCTGTCCATACATAACTAACATCGGTAGTGGTGGAACCTGTTCCATCTAAGGTTAATGTTGAGGTATCACAGTCTAAAACACCAGGTGCTACCCCTGCCTCGGCTGTGGGTGTACTTAGATCTTGAGTGATTACAACCGTATCACTAGATATACAACCAGTAATTGTATTAGTAACTGTTAAGGTATATGTACCTGGAGCGCTGATTACTGGGCTCAGTGTTGTTGCGCCGCTGTCTATGGTACCGCCTGTCCATAAGTAATTAACATCGGTAGTGGTGGAACCTGTTCCATCTAAGGTTAATGTTGAGGTATCACAGTCTAAAACACCAGGTGCTACCCCTGCCTCGGCTGTGGGTGTACTTAGATCTTGAGTGATTACAACCGTATCACTAGATATACAACCAGTAATTGTATTAGTAACTGTTAAGGTATATGTACCTGGAGCGCTGATTACTGGGCTCAGTGTTGTTGCGCCGCTGTCTATGGTACCTCCTGTCCATACATAACTAACATCGGTAGTGGTGGAACCTGTTCCATCTAAGGTTAATGTTAAGGTATCACAGTCTAAAACACCAGGTGCTACCCCTGCCTCGGCTGTAGGTGTACTTAGGTCTTGAGTGATTACAACCGTATCACTAGATATACAACCAGTAATCGTATTTGTAACTGTTAAGGTATATGTACCTGGAGCGCTGATTACTGGGCTCAGTGTTGTTGCGCCGCTGTCTATGGTACCGCCTGTCCATAAGTAATTAACATCGGTAGTGGTGGAACCTGTTCCATCTAAGGTTAATGTTAAGGTATCACAGTCTAAAACACCAGGTGCTACCCCTGCCTCGGCTGTGGGTGTGCTTAGGTCTTGAGTGATTACAACCGTATCACTAGACACACAACCAGTAATCGTATTAGTAACTGTTAAGGTATACGTACCTGGAGCGCTTATTACTGGGCTCAGTGTTGTTGCGCCACTGTCTATGGCACCGCCTGTCCATAAGTAATTAACATCGGTAGTGGTGGAACCTGTTCCATCTAAGGCTAATGTTAAGGTATCACAGTCTAAAACACCAGGTGCTACCCCTGCCTCGGCTGTAGGTGTACTTAGGTCTTGAGTGATTACAACTGTATCACTAGATATACAACCAGTAATCGTATTTGTAACTGTTAAGGTATATGTACCTGGAGCGCTGATTACTGGGCTCAGTGTTGTTGCGCCGCTGTCTATGGTACCGCCTGTCCATAAGTAATTAACATCGGTAGTGGTGGAACCTGTTCCATCTAAGGTTAATGTTAAGGTATCACAGTCTAAAACACCAGGTGCTACCCCTGCCTCGGCTGTAGGTGTACTTAGGTCTTGAGTGATTACAACCGTATCACTAGATATACAACCAGTAATCGTATTTGTAACTGTTAAGGTATACGTACCTGGAGCGCTTATTACTGGGCTCAGTGTTGTTGCGCCGCTGTCTATGCTACCGCCTGTCCATAAGTAATTAACATCGGTAGTGGTGGAACCTATTCCATTTAAGGTTAATGTTAAGGTATCACAGTCTAAAACACCAGGTGCTACCCCTGCCTCGGCTGTGGGTGTACTTAGGTCTTGAGTGATTACAACCGTATCACTAGATATACAACCAGTAATCGTATTTGTAACTGTTAAGGTATATGTACCTGGAGCGCTGATTACTGGGCTCAGTGTTGTTGCGCCGCTGTCTATGGTACCTCCTGTCCATACATAACTAACATCGGTAGTCGTTGAACCTGTTCCATCTAAGGTTAATGTTAAGGTATCACAGTCTAAAACACCAGGTGCTACCCTGCTTCGGCAGTTGGTGTGCTTAGATCTTGAGTGATTACAACCGTATCACTAGATATACAACCAGTAATCGTATTAGTAGCTGTTAAGGTATACGTACCTGGAGCGCTGATTACTGGGCTCAGTGTTGTTGCGCCGCTGTCTATGGTACCTCCTGTCCATACATAACTAACATCAGTAGTCGTTGAACCTGTTCCGTCTAAAGTAAGTGTTAAGGTATCACAATCTAAAACACCAGGTGCTACACCTGCTTCGGCAGTTGGTGTGCTTAGATCTTGAGTGATTACAACCGTATCACTAGACACACAACCAGTAATCGTATTAGTAACTGTTAAGGTATATGTACCTGGAGCGCTTATTACTGGGCTCAGTGTTGTTGCGCCGCTGTCTATGGTACCGCCTGTCCATAAGTAATTAACATCGGTAGTGGTGGAACCTGTTCCATCTAAGGTTAATGTTAAGGTATCACAGTCTAAAACACCAGGTGCTACCCCTGCCTCGGCTGTAGGTGTACTTAGGTCTTGAGTGATTACAACCGTATCACTAGATATACAACCAGTAATCGTATTTGTAACTGTTAAGGTATATGTACCTGGAACGCTTATTACTGGGCTCAGTGTTGTTGCGCCGCTGTCTATGGTACCACCTGTCCATACATAACTAACATCGGTAGTGGTGGAACCTGTTCCATCTAAAGTAAGAGTAAGCGTATCACAGTCTAAAACACCAGGTGCTACCCCTGCCTCAGCTGTGGGGGTACTTAGGTCTTGGGTGATTACAACCGTATCACTAGATATACAACCAGTAATCGTATTTGTAACTGTTAAGGTATATATACCTGGAGCGCTTATTACTGGGCTCAGTGTTGTTGCGCCGCTGTCTATGCTACCGCCTGTCCATAAGTAATTTACATCGGTAGTGATGGAACCTGTTCCATCTAAGGTTAATGTTAAGGTATCACAGTCTAAAACACCTGGTGCTACACCTGCCTCGGCTGTAGGTGTACTTAGATCTTGAGTGATTACAACCGTATCACTAGATATACAACCAGTAATCGTATTTGTAACTGTTAAGGTATATGTACCTGGAGCGCTTATTACTGGGCTCAGTGTTGTTGCGCCGCTATCTATGGTACCTCCTGTCCATACATAACTAACATCGGTAGTCGTTGAACCTGTTCCATCTAAGGTTAATGTTAAGGTATCACAGTCTAAAACACCAGGTGCTACCCCTGCCTCGGCTGTAGGTGTACTTAGGTCTTGAGTGATTACAACCGTATCACTAGACACACAACCAGTAATCGTATTAGTAACTGTTAAGGTATATGTACCTGGAGCACTTATTACTGGGCTCAGTGTTGTTGCGCCACTGTCTATGGTACCGCCTGTCCATACATAACTAACATCGGTAGTGGTGGAACCTGTTCCATCTAAGGTTAATGTTAAGGTATCACAGTCTAAAACACCAGGTGCTACCCCTGCCTCGGCTGTAGGTGTACTTAGGTCTTGAGTGATTACAACCGTATCACTAGATATACAACCAGTAATCGTATTTGTAACTGTTAAGGTATATGTACCTGGAGCACTTATTACTGGGCTCAGTGTTGTTGCGCCACTGTCTATGGCACCGCCTGTCCATACATAACTAACATCGGTAGTGGTGGAACCTGTTCCATCTAAGGTTAATGTTAAGGTATCACAGTCTAAAACACCAGGTGCTACCCCTGCCTCGGCTGTAGGTGTACTTAGGTCTTGAGTGATTACAACCGTATCACTAGATATACAACCAGTAATCGTATTTGTAACTGTTAAGGTATACGTACCTGGAGCGCTGATTACTGGGCTCAGTGTTGTTGCTCCACTGTCTATGGTACCTCCTGTCCATACATAATTAACATCGGTAGTGGTGGAACCTGTTCCATCTAAGGTTAATGTTAAGGTATCACAGTCTAAAACACCAGGTGCTACCCCTGCCTCGGCTGTAGGTGTACTTAGGTCTTGAGTGATTACAACCGTATCACTAGACACACAACCAGTAATTGTATTAGTAACTGTTAAGGTATATGTACCTGGAGCGCTGATTACTGGGCTCAGTGTTGTTGCACCGCTGTCTATGGTACCGCCTGTCCATACATAATTAACATCGGTAGTGGTGGAACCTGTTCCATCTAAGGTTAATGTTAAGGTATCACAGTCTAAAACACCAGGTGCTACCCCTGCCTCGGCTGTGGGAGTGCTTAGGTCTTGAGTGATTACAACCGTATCACTAGATATACAACCAGTAATCGTATTAGTAACTGTTAAGGTATATGTACCTGGAGCACTTATTACTGGGCTCAGTGTTGTTGCGCCACTGTCTATGGCACCTCCTGTCCATACATAACTAACATCGGTAGTCGTTGAGCCTGTACCATCTAAGGTTAATGTTAAGGTATCACAGTCTAAAACACCAGGTGCTACCCCTGCCTCGGCTGTGGGATATGAATTTACAATTACTTCTGATTCGTCTGATATTCTTGTGTCACAACCGTCTCCTACATCACTAATAACTACTCTGTAATACATTGTTCCTTCATTATTGGTTGGTGGAGTATAACTAGAACTAATAGCTCCAACTATAGCTGTAAAACCAGTACCGCTTGTAGATGATTCTTCCCATTGATACGTTAAACCTATTACACCTCCATTAGCTATAACAGTTAAATTAGATGGTGTACTGTTTAAACATATGGATTGAGATGTTAATGGTTGCGTTTGAATTCTTGGATCTCTATTAATAGTTACTTCAGCTTCTTCAGAAGTTATGCCGTGACATCCATTACCTGCATCACTTATAACTACCCTATAATAGGTAGTTCCTCTTGTAGCTGTTTGTGGTGTATAAGAAGCATTTGTAGCACCTACTATAGCTGTAAAGCCAGTACCCTTTGTTGCGGATTCTTCCCATTGATATGTAAGTCCATTAGCGCCTCCAGATGCAATTACTTCTAAATCATAAGGTATTGCATCTTTACAAAGTGTTTGTGAATCAACAGGCTGTCTGGTTATGGTTGGTTGTGAATTAACCACTAAAGTTGATTCATTAGATATAACGGTATCACATCCTCCTCCTGTGTCATCAATTACTACTCTATAATAAGTAGTTCCTACGATATTGGTAATAGGTGTATAAGATGCATTTATAGCTCCTGATATTGGTATAAAACCAGATCCACTTGTTGGTGATGACTCCCATTGATAGGTCAACCCATTTGCACCTCCATTAGTAACTACCGATATATCTGTAGGAATAGCATTTATACATACCTCTTGTAAGCTTGGTGGCTGCACAGTTATTACTGGGTCAATATTAATTGTTATTTCAGCTTCATTGGATATAATAGTATTACAAATAGAACTATCATCACTTACAACAACTCTATAATAAGTTATACCTGATGTATTTGTTGGCGGTGTATAAGATGTATTTATGGCACCTGATATTGGCATAAAACCTGATCCACTTGTTGCAGATGATTCCCATTGATAAGATATTCCTGATACTGCCCCACTAACTACTACTTGTAAATTATTAGAAGTAGCTCCAACACATAATGATTGATTATTGATAGTTTGTGTTGTAAATATTATTTCTGGGTGTACTGATACTGTATATACAAAAGTATCACCCTGACATCCATTAACACTAGTGGGTGTAATAGTATAAGTAACTGTTTGTATTGAACTTGTTGTATTAATAAGTGTGTCCGTTATACTAGATAAGTTTGTAGGGGTAATTGTTTCACCTATAACATTAGGATTGTCAGTGGCCTGCCAATTAAATGTGGTATCTATTAGTGCGACATCAGTATTTAAATCATGATTTAATGGTACATTACTACAAACTGTATCGGCAGGTGCAGAAATATTAAAAGGTTCTGGGTTTACCGTTACAATTACATCAAATACTTCTCCTTGACAAGGTAAAGGTGTATCTACGGTAATTGTGTAAGTTATTGTTACAGGTGCATTTGTTTTATTAATATATGTATCTGTTATGTTAGCACTTGTAGCAACTGTACGATTAGCCGCTGCTGGAACATTGGTAGGATCTGAAGAGACTACTGTATAAGTTGAGGAAAATAACCCTACATTTATATTAAGTGCTTCGTTTGAACAAACTGTTTCAGAAAAATTTGGAAACGGTGGTGTAACCAAAGATAACTCTACTTCTACTCTATTTGGATTTACACATGAAGTACTTGTATTGGTTACCTCAGCAAAATAAGAAATAGAACCTATTGTGTTAAGAGTAGGTGTTGCTACAATATTTCCTCCAACAGCAGCATCATACCACTGAACCGATATATTAGGTCCAAATGTTATTGCATTATTCGCATCTAATGTTTGAGTGGGGATTTCTGCACACTCTATTAAGTCAGAAAAATCTGTTAACGTTGGATTGGCGTTAACTGTTATAGTTTCTGAATTTGATAAATTTAAAAGACAACTTGTATCATTAAATTCTAAAGAAATTAAATTTATGGTTGTGTTAGTACTTACAGAAGTATTAGTTATAGTTGCTTCTCCCAAAGCATTTAATGTTGTTGTTTGATTTGGATTACCATCTAGATTATATGTTAAAATAGCATTTGGAGAGCCTGTGATTGTAAAAATAGCATCCTCTCCTTCACAAACGTCTGAGTTTGTTGTTATAGTGTTGAACTCTGGTAGTGGATTCACCGTAATAGTATGAATTGCCGATGAATTAGAAGTACAACCATTCACATCCGTTACAGTATATGTAATATCTGTAGTTCCTGTTGCTAAGGTTGTTACCAATCCGTTAATATCAATTGTTGCTACTGAGGTATTAGAAGAATTCCAATTAATAGTTCCACTAGTTCCTTGTGTTAACGTAGTTGTACTTCCTATACATACTGTATTAGCTCCTGAAATAGGTTGCGCTACTGGTAATTCAAATACCGTAATAGCTCCTGTTGCACTTACTGTATTACAACCACCTGTTAAAGGAATTTCATAATTATAAATTCCGCTAGCTGTTGGAGTTCCTGAAATAGTAATAGTATTGTTGTTCCAAGTGGCACTTACTCCTGGAGGCAGTCCATTAGTTCCAGTAATACCATCATTACTTATTCCTGTAGCAATTGTAGTAGTGTGTGTTACATTTGGTAAAACTGTATTTATACAAACTTCAGGAAGTGAAGAAGCTGGGTTAGCAAAATTACAAGGATTTATAGTAACTTCTTCCTCTAAATCATCCGCTAAATTATTAACTTCGCTAGCTATTTGATCAAAATTATAAGTTACTTGATTTGTTACCAATCCTGAGGCATCATCCTTAGCTGTTACAACAATCTCTACACTTAACTCTTCACCTGGGTTCATAGTTCCAATGTTCCAATTAGGTATTGCTATTGTACCCTTTGTGGGAGTAGCACTTACAAAACTAAATTCAGAAGGTAAAACATCTGTTAATACCACATTGGTAAGAGGATCCTCCCATAGGTTTTTAGCTGTTACAGTAAATATAACATTATCACCTGCATTTATTGGGTCTGCATCATCAACTTTAGTTATGTATAAATCAGGGTCACAACTATAAATATTCACTACAGGTGATGTATATTTACAACCAGCATCATCTACTTCTACATAATAGCTACCTATACCTGTTGTTACAGGATCAAAAGTACTAGAAGTAGCTCCTGGTATTATAGTTCCGTCCTTATACCACTGGTATCCTCCAAAAGTACCAGTAGTTTCTTCTAGCCCTGTTCCTGGATAACAACCACCTCCTGTAATTGAAACTGAAACAGTTGGAACTGTATCAAAACCAGAGAAATACCCTGCTAACCCTGCATTTTTACCAAATGCCATAAAAGTTCCTACTGCAATTGGTCCAGAAACTTCCCCTGGGCTTCCTCCTGTTTCTATAGATATTTCACCTGTTAACCCAGATACATAAAAAGTTTTCCATGCACTAGTTCCTGCTGTAATAGAAGCTGGAGTAGTTATTTGTACTCCATCTTGGTAAATTTTGACATCATTATCTGGAATTGTATTGGAGGCTATTATAGTAATTGCAGAAATATTTGAATCTGCTCCAGCTATTTTATCTATTTGTGGTACTTCATTTAAATTATCTGGTAGTAAACAATTTAAAGGGGCTATAAAATTCATTCCAAGTGTTTTTATTGCTTCTTGGCCAGATAAACACTGGTAGGCATATACATCTTGTGAAGTAGTAACATACATGTTGGCTCCTACTGTGTTACTTGAATAATAACTAGAAGGTACTTCTAAATATTCACCATCATTTATAGTACCTACTAAAGTTCCATTAGCAAAAACTTGAGTTCCATTTTGAGTAGCAATAATTACAGGAAACTCCGTTTTATTAGCATCACTACCTGTAGAAATACCATTACCGCGTACAAAAACGTATTCTCTTCCTAAAATATTTGTTGGTACCGGTTGATCTATTCCTACATCTCTACTTCCCTTTCCTGTAACTACACCAAAATTTAGTCCTCCATTAGCTATCGAAATAGGTTTATCTGATTGAATAGTTGCCCCCAACCAACCATCAATATTTGCCGTAGTTTCATTTTGTAGAGCTTCTAACACATAAGCTTCTCCTTTTTGTAATGTAATATTAATAATATCAGCAGTTATTCCATCAGGGTCAATACCATCTCTAAAAACACAGTCCGTATCATATCCAGAAATAGTAACATTCGTATTCGCTTCTGTAGCAAGAATCCCTAAACTAGTACTTAAATTAGAATGATCAGCTCTATTTGGAATTCCTCCCCATCTAAAATTTGTTCCTAAAGCTTTAGTTCCTTTACAAGTTAAAGAACCAGCTTGAGAGCTAGATCTTCCTCGATAATTTACATAGAACTTTTCTCCCCCTGGAGCTTCAAAACATAGTCCTGAAGTACTTAATATTTTCCCTGTGTTTTCATTGGTAACTAATGTAATATTGTTATTACTATTGGTTAAACCTCCGGTTGTATTAGGGGTACCTCCTGAAGCATTAATTATATGTGGCGCTCCATTTGATAAATTGGTAATAACTCTCCAAGGTGTAGGGTCAGTTCCTTTATAAACATTTACCGTAAAAGGTGTTGTTTCTGGTGTAGAAAGATAAATAGCCTGCTCTTTTATAGCTGCTACACTTTGATGGGTAGCTCCATTATTATTTCCTGAGGTTTGTTTTAAAGGTGGCAAGTAATGCTTACTATCTAATTGAGAGAAACTTGCTAGTGTAATAAAGTTGAATGTTATTAGGAGGAATATCTTATTTATACGCTTATAGTAAGTATGATAATTTAGAACAGCAGTTATGCTGTTCCTCTTTTTAAGTGAACTCATTGATTCCGGGGGGTTAAAATTATATTGTTCTATCTCAAATATATTAAAATCTTGTTAAAAAAACTAGCAAACACATTGTTTATCTTACAGTTAAGTGTTTGTTTTTTTAAAAAGATTCTTTTATTTATTCTAAAAAAGAATTGAGTTTATTTTCTCTTTAAAATAAAGGGGATTTACACTGAATAACATCTACAACATTGATTAAATAATTGATATTTTGTACCTTACACTCAAAAGAAATTCACAAAAAATAATTCAAGTCCCCCAAAACCATGAAGATTTTAAACATTTTTAAGCACTTTATTTTTGTATTTATCATTACGTCATGTAGTACGTATGATGAAGAACGTAATTTACCTGAACTGCAAACAGAAGTACCCAAAGAACAACTAGCTAGAACTTCCAATGAACGTTTGGATGTTAAAATTAAACACAGAGGTATTTATGTTGATGGCTTTAGAGATAATATTTTAGGTAATACACTTGAAGAGAATAATTTAATTGATTGGGCTAGGTTTCATCATTTTAATGAACTTACGCTCTATAATGTTAATGCCATTCTTGACAATTCTGTAAACACTCAATTATTAGCTGACTTTGTAAAAAGAGCACACGAACGAAAGTTAACTATTTCTTTTACGGCTTCTAACGAAGAAGCCATAAGAAAGATTACTGATTACCAGAAAAATAATCCTTTAATTTCTGTAAGTGATGGTATATTTACCGAATATGAGTTCTGGAATCCTAATCAAGCAGGAGTAAGTTATGCTTATTATCAAAAAAACATACTAAAAACCTTGCGTAATGTTCGTTTAAAGAAACCTAATAACTGGAAACAGAATTTATATATTTATGACTTTGTTGATGCTGGTGGAAAATACAAGTATAACAAAATTCTAAATAAAATAACTAGGCATTTAAAGTTTAAGAAACAGAATAATAGAATTGTGTTGGTAAATTACCGTATTAATGCTCAAAATTTTCCTGCTGATCCTAAGTCTAATTATTACAATCGAATTCAAGATTTGGCTTCTATAGCTAAAAAGAAAAAATTTGTGTTAAATGTAATATTACTTTTTATGGTTAGGCAAGATGTTACCCCAAGTATGTTTCCTTACTTTGCCGATAATTTAGAAAATAATTATTTTGAAAATGCTTTTTTAAATTATAAAACTCAATATGAAAATTCAACTATTAAAAATAAAAAACATTTAAATTTAATTGGTTATCAATTGTACAGGTATTCTGATGCTAGAACTGCTAAACCTTTAACTCGTTAATAAAAACTTATATTTAAATATAAACGGCTGATAAGTAGTATATACTTATCAGCCAAACTATTTATAGGTACTGTTTAAGGGTACAATACTCCGAAACGCTTAGACATTAAACTTTTTATCATATTAATTCCCTCTTTGGATTGTCTCGAAATAGTTTGCGATACATAAAAAATATACTAGAAAAACTATAACTCTTTTTAACCATGAAAACTTCGCTATTTATATACTTCTTACTTTGTTTTATTACTTTAATATCCTGCTCTTATTATGAAGAAGGCCCTTCCTCTATTGCTACAAAAGAAAATTCTAACTTACATTACCACAAAAAACAATCTAAACAATTATTAAAAGATACCGATATAGTGCATAGGGGAATCTATGTAAATAGTTTTGAAAAGGATATTTTAGGTAAAAACTTTGAAGAAACCTATTTACTAAACTGGTGTAAACACCATAAATTTAACGAATTAACTTTATATACTGTAAGTTCTATATTAAATGATTCTTTAAAAACTAGAAAACTTAAAGAGTTTGTAAAAAAAGCTCATCAAGATTACCATTTAAAAGTATCTTTTGTTGTAGCCAATACACAAGTTATTCATAAAATAGTAGCTTACCAGGATACTCAAGAAAACTCTTTGAGTATGTGTGATGGTATTTTTAGTGAATATGAGTTTTGGAACTCTAATACTGATAGTGTTAGTTTTGAATATTTTAATACAGGTATTTTACAAACACTAAAAGATGTTCCTGTTACTAACAGTACCAACTGGAAAGAAAATATTTATGTGTATAATTTTAAAGATGCTGCAGGAGTTTATTCTCCACAAAATGTAGCTAAAAAGTCAGTTAACTATTTAAAATCTGACGTTCAAAATAACAGGTTAGTCTTGGTTAATTACAGGAAGAATGCACAAAATTTTCCTTCTGATACTACTTCTTCCTATTATAAAAGAATTCAAAGTATAGCCAATTTAGCAGCAAGAAAAAAAACACCTATAAATGTGATTATGTTATACAATACCAGAAAAGATACTAACTCTAGCTTGTTTAGGTATTTAAAAGATAACACAGACAAAAGTTTTGAAAATGTTTACACCAATTTCAAAAATGGTTTTTTGAATTCTAATATAACCAATAAGGAATATTTTAATTTAATAGGTTATCAAATATACCGTTATTCTGATTCTAAATTAGCAAAACCCACACCTTAAACATTTGATTTACTTAATGTTAATACGTATTTTAGTTATAAATAAACAATCATTAAAGTCCCTCAAAAATCATGAAAAACTTAACTATTATTATTAAAACTTTTATTGTGGTATTGTTACTAAGTTCCTGCAATAAAAATGAACCTTTTTCTACTTTAGAAAACTCAAATAGTACCCCCTATTCTAAAAAGAAAGTCATAAAAATAGATACCTCATCTGCAATACAACATAGAGGGATTTATATAAACGGCTTTAGGGATAGTATTTTAGGTGATTCTATTAAAGAAACTTATTTATTAGACTGGTGTGCTGTAAATAATTTTAATGAAATTACTTTGTATACAGTAAGTGCTATTTTGAATAACTCTTCTGAAACCATACAACTAGCCAATTTTGTAAATAAAGCACATACTAATTATAACTTAGATGTATCTTTTGCTGCTGTTAGTAAAGAGGTTATTGAAAAAATTGTAACCTATCAAAACTCACAAGTAAATACTTTAAACAAAGCCGATGGTATATTTAGTGAATATGAGTTTTGGAATTACAATGATCCAGATACCAATTTTGAGTATTTTGACCGTGTACTAACCAAAACATTACAACAAACCAATACCGCTATGGGTGAAGGTTGGGAAGAAAACATTTATGTAAAAAACTTTATAGATTCTGGAGATCGTTACTCAGAAAAAAGAGTAATTACTAAAATTGTTAATTATTTACGTACTGGTGATAATAATAGATTAGCCTTGGTTAATTATAGAACTAATGCACAAAACTTTCCTTCAAGCTCTACCTCTAGTTATTATCAAACTTTTGAAGCAATAGCTAATGCGGCTGCCAAAAGAAAGATGCCTACAAACGTAATTGTTTTATTTATGACTAGAGAGGATACCACTCCTAGTCTATTTGATTATTTTGCTACGGCTGGACAAAACAATGATTTTGATAGTGCTTTTATTAGTTTTAAACAAGGCTTTTTAAACTCTGCGATTGCCAATAAACAATACATAAACTTAATGGGATATCAAATTTACAGGTATTCCGACTCTAAAAAAGCCAAGCCATTACCATAATTAATTATAAAGTAACAAAATACCACTATGGCAATTTCTTAACTGAATAAGCTATTTTACTTATTCTTTGAATTACAACTTTATAAGAACCATTTTGTATTAATACAAGGTGGTTTTCTTTTTGACTCTTTTGGTAAATCATTTTCAATTGTTATCAATGTATCTCGTCTGTTTGCTATATGTTCATGTGGCAATCCAACAGACAGGCATGGCAATTCAATAGACAGGCATGACAATCCAACAGACAGGCGTGGCAATCCAGCAGACAGGCACGAGAATACAGTAGATAGACGTAATTATTCATAAAAAAGAAACAAAAAACCTCAATTTCTATCTAGAAATTGAGGTTTGCCCCCATCTGAAGGTTATTATAAAAGTAACCTAACCTTATTTTGTAATCTATTCAAATTACACCCTAAGTATCTTGTTACTTGTATTAATTTCCTCCTATTTGATTAAAGGTGTTTACTTCTAACGCATTGGGATTGGATGCCGTAATTTCAAAAATAGCATCATTGAAATCGTTATCTCCATTAGGTACAGATATATCTTCAAAAGCAATAACTATAGAGTTACAGGTACTATCATGAAATATAATGCTTTGTTGCCTTCCGCTTAAGTTATAATCTATATCAGAATGTTGTGTATACCTTCCGTCTGTAATTTTACCATTTCTCCAACCATTGGCTATTAAAAAGAAATTAACCACAGTTCCTGCCTCAAAAGTTCCTAATAAACGCATGGTATTTCCTCTTACTAACTCTCCTCCTGATCTTTCAGCTGAAGCGTTTGGAAATATAACTACTTTATCTACTAAATCTGGGCTGCTTGGTTTATTACCTTCTTGATAGGTATAATATCCTAGAACATTTTTATAACCTGCTCCTTCATCTATAAAAGTTAAAGTTAAATCTGTTGTTTCTTTAATGACAAGGTTTTTTACTGGATTGGTAAAATACTCAGGATGATTAGTCATTGCATTTTGTCTTTCTGGTAACACTGTACTATAAATTGTATTTAAAAGAGTACTACAAATAACTTTATCTTCTTCTAAACCGTCTGGTTTTCCCATTCTATTATACGTAGTAATGGTTTTATATTCATCTTTGACACGTTTTCTTAAAATTTTAAAACCGCCACCTCCTTTGGCTACAAATACCCATTCTCCATTTGCTTTTATGTAATTAGCAGAAGCGCCTTCTTCTGCCATATCCCAATGAAATATAGGTAAGATATTTTCGCTATTGCTTGTTGGGTGTGGTGATATTGAAATACCATCAGAACCGTTGGCTGCATATACATAATCTGTATCTGAACTTACTCCATTGGTATTTCCTGCTACTAGCATTAGCCCTTTAGATACATTGGTTATAGAACCATTATCTACATCTACTAAAGCTATTCCGTCTTTTCCTTTTGCTACATACACTTTACTATCATCTATTGATGAAAACTCCATTGTTGATTTACCTCTATAGGTCTCCACCACATTTTGATGCCATATTTCACCAATATCATAACTAGTAGTCGCTAAATCTTTCCCTACATTATCAACCCTTAATCTAGCTTCTGTTCCTGTTACTAAACTCACTACTTTATCTCCTGTATTACTACCATTTACCGCTACATATTTAGCATTGCTATAGCTTTCTGCATTCATGGCTTCTAATGTACTTTTATTTAATTGTACGGTACCTCCATGTGTTTTTCCTGAGGTTACATATAGATAATCATTGGTTACAGCTATACCATTAGCAGAAGCAGAGACTCCCTCTGCATCTAACTGATTTGTTAAATTTACTCTTCTGTATTTGTTATTAAAAACATCGTTATCTGTATCAAACTCATATAAAACTGCCCCATTTTTTTCATGAGATAACGCTGCCCAAACTCTAAAATCTGATGCATTAGTAACTGTTCCTGAAGTTACTGCATTTACATCTGCATTCGGAAAGTTAGCTTGTGTTATAATTTGTGGAAAATTAGCATTATTTAAATCTATAATTTCAATGGCTCCTAGATGTGTATCTCCTTGCTTATGATAACTTACATAGGCTTTGTTATTTGCCAAGGTAATATGTGTAGCACTTAATGTTTCTCCACTTAATTGTAAAGGAGCTACTTCAGCTACATATTCCCAATAGTTCATTTCTTTAGCACCGTTAATAAAATTATTAGCGCTATTTTTTGCATTTACCCCTGTTACTAAAGGAGTGATAGTTGCAGTTCTATTGATATAAGTTATTCTTTTTGAAAGCTCTTCTCTGTTATTATTTACAGAAAAAGGAACCTCTTCATTAAAGTCGGTTACTATTTTGTCTGTAGAAGGGGAACTACAACCTAGTATTAATGAAAAGAGGGATAAAAAACCTATTTTACATACATTTTTTCTCATAATTAATAAATTTAGTTAGGTTAATTGGGTGATTTTTGAATTAATTTTTAAATGTTTATTTTTTATTAAAGTTACAATCCGGCTCTTTTAGCTTGTGAGGAGGATTTATAAGGGTTCCAAGGATCTTCAAAAGATCGTTTAAAGAAAAATTCTTTATAATATGCTATTGTTCTAATAATTCTTAGGTAAGTTCCAGTGTAAATTGTCATTAAGGATACATAAGGCCACAAATACAACTCTTCTTTTCTTCTTTCAGAGAAAACATATATACTGATCATTTGTATATAAGACATCACAAAATACAGTGTAAAATTCATAGGTATCACAAATTTTAACTGACTCGTATAGTTTACAATGATATCAATGATATAAATCCACCATAGGATATCTAATATTACATTATAAAATACATTTTCTGCTAATGAAAAAAAGTTAGACCAATTGAAGTTTGCATGCGGAAAATAGACATCTTTATGTTTACGTACTCTAAAACGAATAATAGATTTATCCCAACGTAAACGTTGTTTAGTCAAAACTTTAAACTTTGAAGGTGCATTGGTTAAACAAATAGCTTTAGGCTGAAAATAGATTTTATAGCCCGATTTTCTAATCTTTACAGTAATATCACCATCTAACCCTGGCCCTATATCCCAACCACCTATGCTATCTATAATATCTTTTCTAAAAGCGCCAAAAGCTCCTGATATTATTTTATAAATTCCTAAATAAGAAGTTACAATTCTACCTACAGAAACGGTTTTTAAATACTCTATTGCTTGTAATTTGGCACATAAACTTTCTCGGTAGTTCCTTACTTTTACATTCCCTCCTACAGCTCCTATTTTTTCATCCATAAAAAAGGGAATAAGTACTTGCTCAATAGCATCACTATCAAATGAGCAATCTGCATCTAAATGCACAATGTATTTACCAACACTGTAACGCAAGGCTAAATTAGCTGCAGAAGCTTTACCACCACGCATTTCATTTCTGATAAACATATCAATAAGTCCTAATTTTTCTAGGTTTCTACCTATAATAGGTGTATCGTCATCAGAACCATCATCTACAATAATAAGCTCAAAGTTTTTAAACGTTTGTTCAGCTAAAGATTTTGTTAATTTGTACAAATGTTTCCCCTCGTTTTTCCCTGGAATTATTACAGAAACTAACGGATTTTCTGTAAATAGTTTTTGTCTAGCTTTTTCAAACTTTTCATTTCTACTTTTACGCTGTAACCAAAATATAAACGCAATAATATAGTCTACAATAATATAGCGGGTGAACTCAAACAATACAAAGTACCAAAATACCCGTATAAACTTATTGATTCCTACTACAAACCAATAGTTTACATATTCGGGCATTAAGTTATGTATGCTTAAAATCATCATATTATTCAAAGTAATTTTGTACTAAAGTGTTGTCCATTATTTGCTTATAAGATATTTCTATGTTTTGTTGGGTATCTTCTAAATTATCACTGATTAGTTTTGCTAAGTTGTATTGTATATTCTCAAGGCGTTCTAACTCATCTTCTTTTGTTTCAGGAAGTAATAAGTAATAACAATTAAATTTTTTAGCGCATAAAATATCAGCCTCAACCAAATAAGATTTTATAATCCCTCCTATTTCATGCATTAATTCTTTTTTAACATCTGTATTTAATATTTCTAGTTGTGGATTGTTAAAAGAAACTTTTACAAAAAAACTATTACATTTGGTTGTTTTTACTCTTTGAATTTCCTGTCTTAATAATATTTTATAAAGAGGAAAGCTCATGCTGCCTCTAGCTACTGATTTTTTTACATCTTGCTCTTTATAGTTACCTATTACATGGTTCTCACCTTTTTGAGTAATACTATAATTACCTATTCTTTTTTCTATTAATTCATCTAATTGCTGTTCAGTATTACAATCTATACACAGTGCTTTCATTCCTGTATTTTGGAATTCATGCGTACAATTGTTACAAGAATAAATTGTTGAAGGTTTATCATAGTCAATACCAATATGTCTAAGTTGCTTATCACATTTAGGGCATTCTAAACCATTTTCTGTTTTAAAATCTTTTTCTGGTGCTACATGAGCACATACAAAATGATGAACCATATCATGTGCTTCAATATCTATAGAGTCACATTTTGGGCAGCACTCTCTGAAATTAATATAATTGCTATTACAACTTTTACAAACATGGACATAATCGTGAAGTTTAAAAGAAATCAATTTATTATATACTAATTTGTCTAAAAGCTTTAGCATAACCATCATTTCTGAATTTTTATACAGTAATGAAATGTATGGAAATAGATAGCCTATCAGATTATTTCTTGATGTTATTGGAGTAATTGTTTTGTTTCTAGTAAAACAGTAACCTAATAGTTTATATGTTACTAACTCTTTATGTGATTTTAAACTAGAAACACTTAACTTATCTATACGTTTATTTATTATTCGTATTCTTTGCGCATAGGATGATAGCATATTAATATCAATATATCCATCTGTATGAATTAGAATATTTTTAGATAATGCATATATATTATTAATAAAAATAGGCATAAAGCCTATTTTTATTTCTTCTACAACAATAATTTGGTATAAAATATCTTTGGCATGTTGTTCATCTTCTGTATCAATTATAATAGCATTAATGTACTCCAATTCTTGATTTCGAAGTTCATAAGCATGCATAACCCTTAAAAGATTTAACCCTTCAAAAGATATTTTTTTTGAATCACTACTATGTTTAAGTAGGTTTATCATTAGTATTTGTTTTAGTTAGTATCTAAAGAGACATGTAAACTTCTTCTGGAAATTTATATTTCTTGTCTCCTTTTACATCAAAAATTATAGTTTCTTGATTTCCATTTTTCATGTAATCATAATAGGCTAAGTGCTTATAATTTTCATGATCTACAGCTAGTATAATGGCATCAAACTTTTCAGAAGTTGTATTTTGTATTTCTAAACCGTATCTATTTTTAACTTCTATAGATTCAGCTAAATAATCTTGAACAATTACTTTAAAGCCTCTTTCTTGAAGTTCTATACATAACTCAGCCGTTTTAGAATTTCTAATATCATTCACATTTTCTTTAAATGTGATTCCTTTTACTAAAATTGAAACACCTTCTTGTAATAGCTTTCTATCCTTTAATCTGGCTTCAAGTCTATCTGCTATAAAAGTTACCATACCTTCATTAACTTTTCTAGCTTGTTGGATTAGTTTAGGTGAATAGTTATTTTCTTTTGCCTTACTTATTAAGTAATACGGATCTACGCCTATGCAATGACCACCTACTAAACCAGGAAAATAATTATGGAAGTTCCATTTTGTACCTGCTGCTTCTAAAACTTCTTTAGTATTGATTCCTAAACGAGAAAAGATATTTGACAGCTCATTCATTAAACTAATATTTACATCTCGTTGTACATTCTCAACTACTTTTGCTGATTCTGCTACTTTAATACTTGGTGCTTTGTGAACTCCTGCAGTAACAACTGTTTCGTAAACACTTGAGACTAATTCCAAAGATTCTGGCGTACTTGCTGAAACTATTTTTTTTGTTTTGGTAAATGTATGTTTAGTATCTCCCGGATTAATTCTTTCAGGTGAATATCCAACCGTAAACTCTTTATTAAATTTTAAATCGGATATCTTCTCTAAAATAGGTACACAAACTTCTTCTGTACAACCCGGAAATACGGTAGACTCAAACACAACGCAATCTCCTTTTTTTAGAAATTGAGCTATCGTTTTTGTTGCAGATTTTAATGGTGTTAAGTTGGGTTTTTTGCTTTTGTTGATAGGTGTTGGAACAGCTACAATATAAAATTTAGCATTTCTAATATCCTTGATATTAGATGAAAATTCAATGTCTTTATTTTTAAAATCCTTGGATGTTAATTCTTTACAAGGATCAACACTGTTTTTTAAACTGTTTACTTTGTGGCTATTTATATCAAAGCCTATCACTTTAAATTTTGCTGCCATATGTAAAGCCAATGGTAAACCAACATAGCCTAAACCTATTACAGCAATAGATTCTTCTTTGTTTAGCAATTTCGAATATATCTCATTTTGTTGAGTTATAAACGGTGGTCTTACTTCTAATAATTCTAGGGGGGATTGAATTCTAGGTAGTAATGTCATAATGATAAGTATTTTAAGTATTGTTCATGTTTATTTTTTTACAGTAAGTTAATGTTCTTTTTTATTGTTTCTTAATAGAGTGTCAATTGTTGCTAAGTCATAATTTATGTTTTATATTTTGTTAATTTTTACTTTTAAATTTAATTTATAATACTTTCCCCATGCAGGGATTTCTTCTTTATCTATAGGAATTATTTCCGCTAAAATATTACGTTCTGTAGGCTCGTATTTTTTTTGAAATTCAGTAGGTGCTTTATAAGTTGCTATATATAGTTTTTTTATTATTCCTTTAGATATTGTTTTGTCAGGAAACTCTACATGTACTAAGCTTCCTTTTTTTACTTTGGCAATGTCTTTTAAATTAAAATATGCTTTAATAAATACCTTTTCTACATCATGGATAGTCATTACTTTTTCTGCTTTGTAACAAGCTTCCTCACTATTCTTTAATATTTGCCCAATAACTCCTTTTATTGGAGATCTATAGGTATTTGTAAAATTTTGATTTCCTCTTGCTATAGCATCATTGTTTTTTTTATTAGAGGTATGTTTTTTTTGTAAAGACAATAAATAAATTTCGTTTTTAAGTAATTTAATTTCGCCTTGTAAAGCTAATTTTTTCACTTTTAACTCATCTGCTTTATCTTTTGTATATACATCTAATAAAATGAGTTTAATAGTTTGTTTTTCTTGTGATTCTAAAAGTTTTAATTGTTCTTTTAAGTGTTGTAACCTAACATATTTCAGTTTAATTTCTCTTAAAATATCTTCATAGTCTGTAAAATACCTTTCTTTTTTATCTATGTTTTTTAAGACAATTGAAGCGTCACTATCAAAATCATCTTGAAAATAATTAAATAGTTTACTATTAGAAAAAACAGTATCTCCTTCGTTGATAAAAATTTCTTTTACACGTATATCATTGGTAAAATTTACATCTACTTTTTCCATTAACATTTGCCCATTTCCATATATCCACACTGTTTTTTTATAAATAAAACTCCCTAACCAAAAAATTAACAACAACAACAACGCAAAATATAAAACCCTATCCAAGTTTAGTTTCTTCTTTTGTTTTTTGGGTTCTTTCAGTGTTCTTATAACTGCTTTTCCCTTTTTGTAGCTAAATTTCTTCATTTTTTAAAATAGGTTTTTGAGTTTTTTATCTATGTAATTCGCTACTGTTTTATAACTTTTAGCTTTCACTGTTTTATAAGTTATTTTGTTTTTTATTAAGTAATTAATTGCTTTTAAATCATTCTCTACTACATAAACTACTTCTTGCCTTTTTGCTTTTAATAATTGTATTTGAAAAGTTAAACTATAATTTGAGTTAGAGCTTATCATTAAGGTTTCACTATTTAATTTTGAATTATAAACAAAAGGAGCTATTAATTTATTTATATTTTTTTCGCTATGAAGCTCAAAAACATGAGATAAAATGGTATATAATTGCCTTTTAATTTGCATTATATTTTCTAAAACTTTAAACTTCTCTTCCATTAAACTTAAAATTAACAACCCTGTTTCTGGATTATCAAGTTCTTCTTTTAACACCTTAAGTATT
Source organism: Tenacibaculum sp. 190524A02b (assembly GCF_964036645.1). NCBI lineage: Bacteria > Pseudomonadati > Bacteroidota > Flavobacteriia > Flavobacteriales > Flavobacteriaceae > Tenacibaculum > Tenacibaculum vairaonense. The sequence continues at coordinate 1,271,771 of NZ_OZ038525.1, forward strand.
CGTATTCTTTCACTAATTACTTCACTATTTTTATATTGATTTTGTAAATCTTTTAATTTTTCATTGTATGAATTTACCTGCGTAATTAATCTATTTTGCTGCCCTACCGATTTATCTAAAAATTGAGATTCTAATAATTTAATCTTTGTTTTAATTATTTTTTTTCGATGATTAAATCTAATAGGTGCTCTAAATCGTAAGCCTACATTTGGGAAATAAATATTTTTACCCTTACCTATTAAATAACTCTGACCAGCGTATAGTGAAAGTGACAAATCATTAATAGCTCTATGTTCTAATAATACATTTCGTTTTTCAAATTTCTTTACTTCTTTTATTGTTTTACTTAACTCTAAGTCATCTATGTTTAAAACAAATAAAGAAAGTTTAGTTAACTCTTGAGCTTTAACAGAAATTTTATCTTTTAGTATTGCATTTTCTTTTTTGATAACTTCTATTTGATTTTCTAATATGTGTATTTGATTTCCTACTTTTATTAAAGGCTCTCTTTTTACTAACTTTTGCGTGTACATTGAACTTAAGAAATCAAAATACTGGTTTTCAAACTCTAAAAACTTTTCAAATAGGAATAACACTTCTGTATTATAAACATAGCTGTAATCTATTCTAAATTGTCTTCTCCAAAGAATTTTTGATTCTTCTAAATCCTTTTGCTTTAAACCTTTAATATCATTAAAAAGTTGTTTGGCTTTTGTTCTATTATGAATAAATCCATTTTTTAAAATATTCCACTCAACTTCCATACTTGCTCGTCCTATATTAAATAAGTTGGTTTCTTCTTCAAAAATATTTCTAAAATTATAATTTGCACTAGCTTTAAAAACTAAACCTAAATCCATCAAAAACTGTGATGCTTGTAATTTTTTTAAGTCAATTAACAATTGATTGATATTTTTTGTTTTGTTCTCCTTATCCTTACCAAATAATAACAAAGAAGCGTTTTCTCCATTTTTTGACAACCATAAATTAGGTTTAACATCTTTATAAATCAATTCCGCCCTATTAATAAGGGTATCTAATGATTGACTATATAAATTAGATGATATGGATATAAAAAAGATTAACATAAAACTTTGATAATAATTTGTTGGTTTCTTAATTAAAAGTCCAATCAAACTATAATTTTTAAACTTCATTTGTTATTAAACATTTAACTCTTAATTAGCTTTGAATTTTAAAATTCAAACATGTACTAACACAAAACAATTGAATAATTATTTAAGTGGGTATAGAGCGATTTTTTTTACGAATAAAAAACCAGATGGTTTATTAATCTATAAAAGCTATGCGAATTTTATTACTATTAAATTCCGAATAGTTTTTTTAATTTTTCTAATATTATTTTTCATGATTTCGGGGGGATTGAAATTAAACTTATTTTTTACCTGATTAAAAAACTTTGTTTTAACCTTATTATAAATATAAGCTTTTCAGTTGTTTAAGTCAAAAAAAATAGTTTATACACTAAGTGTTTTCCCTTAATATAATTTGGACTCACTTACTTTATTTTCATCTAATATTAAGTCAAATAGACGTTTCTATAAAATTATTTTAAGGGTAATTGAGTATTACGTTAAGGGAAAACCCTTAGATTAATTTCAGTGTTACTACTTATCGCATAATTCAAAGTATTTTACCAGTTTTGCAATGTTTAAAGTCGGGGGGACTTTAAATGTTTATTTTTTATTAAAGTTACCCGTTCATTAAAAGCTAATGGATGGGTTTCTTTTTACCATTCACCTACACTCAGTGTTCCTTAATCGAATACACTAATATATTCTACCATTTCAATAGTAGCTTTACAATAACATTAAATTTTATTCACATGAGATTAGGTATTGTATCATCGTTTCCTCCAAGTAAAATAACATTAAATGAATATGCATATCATTTAGTAAAAGGTTTTGTTAGCTTAAATGAAATAGAAGAAGTTATTTTATTTTGTGATAAAACAGCTGAAGATAAAACCTTAGACTTTCCTTTTGCTGATAAGGTAAAAATAGTTGAATGCTGGAATTTTAATAGTTACCAAAATGCATACACAGTTTCTAAAGCAGTAAAATTTCACAAACCAGATCAAGTACTTTTTAATTTACAGTTTATGAAATTTGGTGATAAAAAAATAGTAGCGGCTTTAGGCTTAATGCTTCCTTTTATTTTAAAAATAATGAAAATTCCTACTACGGTATTAATTCATAATATACTAGAAACAGTTGATTTAGAAAGCGCTGGTTTCACTAATAACAAGCTTTTGCAAAAAGCTTATGGTTTTATAGGTTATTGTTTAACTCAGTTTATATTGTCTGCAAATACTGTTGCTGTTACTATTCCTAAATACAAGAAAATATTAGAACAAAAGTATAATGTTAATAATGTAATTGTTATACCTCATGGTACTTTTGAACTTCCCAAAAAACCTAGTCATATTCCTAGTTATCCTGTTAAAAAAGTAATGACCTTTGGTAAATTTGGAACTTATAAAAAAGTGGAGATTTTAATAGAAGCTGTTAAAAAAGTAAGAAAGGAGTTTAATGAAACAATTGAAGTTGTAATTGCTGGAACTGATAATCCTAATACTCCTAATTATTTAAAAAATGTAAAAGAAAAATATCACAATGTTCCTAATTTAACTTTTACAGGATATGTTCCTGAAGAAAAAGTAGCTGATATTTTTGAAGAAAGTACCATTATTGCCTTTCCTTACACTTCAACTACAGGTAGTTCTGGTGTTTTACATCAAGCTGGGAGTTATGGAAAAGCAGTTGTTTTACCTAATATTGGTGATTTAAAAGAATTAATTCATGATGAAGGATATGATGGTGAATTTTTTAATGCTACTTGTGCTAATAGCTTAGCCACTGCTATTAAGAATATATTGATAAATCCTACTTACAGATTAACATTAGAAAAGACAAATTATAAAGCAGCAACAGCTTATCCAATGCAAAAAATATGTAATATGTATCTTCAAGTATTTTCAAAAATGGAACAGAAATGTTCTTTAAATAATGTTTTAGTATAAAATATTAAGCTACGTATTTTGTCTTCTTTAATGTACTTAAAATAATAAAAGATGCAAAAAAGAAGATAGCTAAACACAAAACACTCCATTGCATAGAATTTGTAATAGCATATAATAAACCATAAACAAAAGTTCCTAAAACAATAGCTATTTTTTCAGTAACATCGTAAAAACTAAAATAAGTAGCATGATCTTGGGTTTCAGGTAAAAGTTTAGAGTAAGTTGAACGAGTAAGCGACTGAATAGCTCCTTGTACCAAACCTAATAAACCTCCTAACCCATAAAAATAAATCGCCACATTCTCTTGGTTTTTATCTAGTAAAAATGCACAGAAACAAACTAATGTCCATATGCCTAAGGTTATTTTTAAAGCTTTAATATTTCCTATTCGTTCTGATAACCTTGAGAAAATTAGTGCTCCAAAAATTGCCACTACTTGTACTAATAAAATAGTCACTATTAAACTTGTAGATGATAAACCTAATTCAGAAGAGCCAAAAATAGCCGCCATTAAAATAATTGTTTGTACTCCAACACTTAATAAAAAGAAAGCTATTAAAAAACGTTTTAAGGTAGGATAAGCAATTACTTCATCTAATACTGTTTGTAACTCTTTAAAACCTTTCCAAATATAATCAGCATCAGGTTTTCTATTATAAATATCATCTGGAAGTCTTTTAAAAGTAATCTGAGCAAATCCAATCCACCATAAACCTACCATTACAAAAGATATCCTTGAAGCCATCCCTTTTGTTATTCCTAACAGATCAGGAAACATAATCATTACTAAGTTAATAAGTAACAAAATAATTGATCCTACATAACCATATACAAAACCTTTTGCACTCGCTCTATCTTGCTGTTCAGGGTGAGCTATTTCGGGTAAATATGCGTTATAAAACACTAAACTAGCCCAAAAACCAATACTTGCTAAAATAGTAAACCAAATTCCTATCCAAACAGTATCAACACCCTCAAAAAAGTATAAACTCATTACAGAAAAAGAACCTAGTGCACAGAAAAACTTCATAAACTTCTTCTTACTTCCAGTATAATCAGCAATACCTGATAAAATAGGAGAAATAAAAGCTACTACTAAAAAAGAAAAAGAAAGTGCATAGCTATACAAACTATCTGGGTGCTCCCACTCCATCCCTAAAAAATGAACTGATTTTCCTTCTGTCACCCCGCTATAGTACAGAGGAAAAACAGCAGTACTTATAACTAAAGAATATACTGAGTTTGCCCAATCATAAAATGCCCAACCGTTTATTAGCTTTTGATTTCCTATTTTATACATAATTAATTAGATAAAAAAAACCGTTCTTGTACAAGAACGGTTTGCAATATACTAATAAATAAATCTATTATTTTCTTACAGGAACATTATATCTAGAAGCTAATCTTTTTGCTTCTGGTAAGTACGCTTTTAATGTTTGTATTCTAGTTTGATTAGATGGATGTGTGCTTAAAAACTCTGGTGGTGCTTTAGAACCTGCTCTCTGACTCATTCTTACCCAAACTTCTGCTGCTTCTTCACCTCTATATCCTGCCATTAACATAAAAACCAGCCCTAGTTTATCTGCTTCAGTTTCATGTGTTCTACTGAAAGCTAGCATCCCTACTTGAGAACCAATACCGTAAGCCATATTCCATAATTGAGAATTTTTACTATTTCTTGTACCTAAAGCAACAGCCAAACCTCCTAATTGCTGTCCATAAGCACTTGTCATACGCTCTTGACCATGTTTAGCAAACGCATGTGCTACTTCGTGTCCCATAACAGCCGCTACACCATCTTCATTTGCACAAATAGGCATTATTCCTGTATAAAATACTACTTTACCTCCTGGTAAACACCAAGCATTTACGGTTTTATCATCAACTAAATTAAACTCCCATTTATAAGAATTAGCTTCAGCAACCATACCATTAGCTCTCATAAATCGATCAACTGCTGCTGATATTTTTTTACCAACTCTTTTTATTTGATTTGACTTAGTTGCATCTGTTGATAGTTTATTCTTTTCTAAAAAACCTTTATACTGTGCAAAACTTGCAGGTAATACTTGTGCATCACTAACAACATTAATTCGTTTTCTCCCTGTAATAGGCACCGTACTACATTGAATCAACATAGTAGCTACAAAAGTTAAAGCTAATACTCTTTTCATTACTAATAATAATTTTTGATGATATATAAAATATGACACAAAGAAAGTAAATATGTCACATCTTCCCTATTTAAACATTCTCTTTTTAAATTTACAAATTTTATCTTTATCTTGAAAATTTACACATAATGAATTTTATAAATAATAACAAAAGCCCTAAAAGTATAGTTGTCCCCAAGTTTTTAATTATAGCAACCAATATCATACAAACTATTTCCTCTAACTTAATAGCTAAACTAGGTGCTAAATTATTTTTAACACCTGTTAAATTTGGAACTCCAAAAAGAGAAAAAATGCTATATGAAAGTGCTCAAAAAAAACGCATTCCTATCAAAACAATACATAAAGAAATTGAGGTTCTTACCTACGGATATTCTAAAAAGAAAGTACTATTCATTCATGGCTGGTCAGGCAGAAGTACCCAATTATTTTTAGCTGCCGATAAACTATTAGAAAAAGGGTATATGCTTGTAGCTTTTGATGGTCCTGCACATGGAAAGTCTACAGGAAAAAGAACTTCTATGCCTGAATTTTTAGAAACTATAAAAGAAGTTACTAATTTGTATGGTCCTTTTGAAGTTGCTATTGGTCACTCTTTTGGTGGTATGTGTTTGTATAATGCCGTAGCTGAAGACTTATCTGTGAAAAAACTAATAACCATTGGAGCTGGTGATAAAATTTCCGAAGTAATTTTAAACTTCACCAAAAGTTTAAAGTTAAAAAATAATGTTGCTAAAAAAATAAAAGGAATTTACGATAAACAATGGGAAAAAGATGTTGATGAACATGCTTCAAGTGAAATGGCTAAAAAAATTAACATCCCTACATTAGTTATTCATGACAGTATGGATGGAGATGTAGATGTAAGTTCAGCTATAAACATTCGTCAAAGTTTAAAAAGAGGTGAACTTTTTATTACAAATGGTTTAGGACATACCAAAATACTACGTGATAAGAAAGTAGCTGTAAAGATTATTGAATTTATCCAGAAAGACACATGAAAAAATACATTTTAGCATTTCTATTAATTATAGTATCAAGTCATTTTATAAATGCTCAAACTACCAAAGAATATAAAGTTTCAAAAACTAATAAGGAATGGAAACGTATACTTACTTCTAAACAGTACTATATTCTAAGACAAGCTGGTACTGAACGTCCATTCTCTAGTTCTTATAATAAAAATTATAAAAAAGGTGTGTATCATTGTGCTGGTTGTAATACTCCTTTATACAAATCAGAACATAAATATGATTCTGGTTCTGGATGGCCTTCTTTTGATAGAGCTATTAAAGGAAACATAAAACTAGATGTTGATTATAAAATAGGTTATGCTAGAAATGAAC